>NZ_JBHGAR020000007.1:0-169020 GCF_042611115.2 Sulfitobacter sediminivivens | reverse complement strand
CACCCCCACTCAAATACCGCTTCTTCGCCGCCTCCATCCGCTGCATGTCCCGCACCGCATTCTCAATCGCGATCTCATCCGACTTGTCAGCATACCTAAACTCGGAATCCGCGTACCGGTTGATCTCTTGAATCACCATTTCCACCGTGATCGGCTTGCGCATGTCTTTGATCATCGCCAGCTTTTCATCGTAGGGTTTGAACAGGAACAGGTCTGGCTGCTCCATCCATTCGTCCGGCAATTCAAAGTCCATCGCCCGCACCTTGACCGCGTCCGTGATGTTCTTGATCGCGCGGCCGGTAAAGCGCTCATCCGCCTCCTGAATGCCCTTCAAATACGTCCCCAGCTTGGCAATCGTATCCAGCGCGCCGATGTCCTTTGACACCTGATCAAACACGCGCATCAGCCCCTCCTCATGCGGTCGGGAATGCGATTCAAACGATGCTGCCACCGCCTTCTTGATCTCCTGCGCGGCAAAGGGTTCATGATCGCCCAGCGGAATATCGTGGTTCTTGCCCATCAGCAGGTTCAGGATGTCGATGTAATCATCCCGCGTCTGTGGCCCATCGACCAGAAACCGCGCCCCGGCCCGCTGGCGCAGGGCATCATCGACGTTCTCAGGATAGTTCGAGAACATCCCAAACGTACAATTTCCGCGCACCACGGTATTGGCCCCGGCAAACGATTCCATCAGCACCGCAGTGATCTCCAACTGCCCCGCTGACGACTGCCGATCCCCACGCTTGCCCGCCAGTTGGTCAATGTCGTCAATGGTGCCAAAGCCGATCACCGAGGGATCAATGATGTTGTTGATAAACGCCTTGGCGTTCTGGCCCGACTTGCCCTGATAGCTGTCAATATTGTCCGTCGAAAGGTTCTGATACCGAAACGGATAGCCCGCGTTCAGGCAATATTCATTCACCAAGCCTGCCATCATCTGGATCAGCGTTGTCTTCCCCGTCCCCGGCGCGCCATCGCCCATGAAGGTAAAGATGAACCCGCCAAGGTCCGCAAACGGGTTCAAGCGACGGTCAAAGTCATAGGCCATCAGCATCTTGGCCAGCTTCATCGCCTGATATTTCGCGATGTGGTTGCCGACAACCTCGTTGGGCTTTTTGAATGTCATGGTCAGCTTGGTCGACTTCGCCTTGGACGCCGGGCTGAACCCGCGCACGGTAAAATCATCCGCCTCAACCCGCCACGCGGCCCCCTTGAAACTTTCCAATCGCGGCGCAGTCTGCGCACGCAACGCAACTTTCTCCATCAGCATCTCAGCAAAGGCACAGACAGTCCCCACCAGCCGCGCATCATCGCTCGCATGGGATGCAATATCCTGATCCAGCTCCCACAGCGCGCCGTGCAGGGCAACCTGACCGTTGTCGGTCAGCACCTCGTCCACATCGCCCACTTCGACAGTCACTTCGGTCAAATGCGATGACAACAGATAGGCCACAGCATTGCCAAAGACATAAAGCGTCACCAACGCCTCACCGGCCAGCAACTCCGAAAATTCGGTCTTCCGCGCAGCAGGCAAACTGCCTTCCAGATTAGCCCGCTTCAAATCGCCCAGTCCGGACTGATCCGCATAATTCTCTGCCACCGCCAGCGCAATCGCCACCGCCCGGCGCAAGGCGTGCATGACGGTCGCTTGCACCGGGGAAACAAGCATATCGCCATCATCCGCCCGGGCAATGCGCCCAATCAGCTGTACACCTGCGCTGGCCACGTTGCGTTGCGTCACCAGCCCCGGCGTCGTCGAACGGAACCGCCGCCGCGTTCCAATGCCGCTGGACTTCTCGGCAGGGGCATCCGCCGCCAAAGGCGTGCCAATCCGCGGCGCATGATCAAACCCTTCCAACAGCGCACCGGCCACCGAAATATGTTTCTTGATGTCCTCCTCTCGGAGTTCCATGGCGTCTGAGGTCTGGCTCATATTTTCAACTCATCTTCATTGTTCTTAAAATATACATCTTCGGTACTACGCAGCTAATACTGCAACACCCGCCCCTGTGGACTGACGACAAATTTGCGCACCGATCCAAAACCCGGCAGGTTCTTTTCCTCTAAAACCTGAAAGGGCCGCTGCGGCAGGATGATGCTGCGCTCTGACCGTGTCGCCCCAAGGTCCGGGCCTTGCGCTCCAAAGGGATCCAGCGCAAAGACCTCCCGTTCGACCGTCGAAAACCAGCCCGATTTCTCTTCAATCACCCGGTCCGACAACAGTTCCTCTTCTGTCCAGACCAGCGCCCAGTCTTGCCCCACAGGTGCTTTTGCATCAGCCAATACCTCGCGCAGGGGTCCAGCTTGCCGGGTAAAGGCATGGCTGTACATCGGTCCCAGATGGAACCGCCGCAACCGCTTTGGATGCAGATCGTCAAAGTCCTGATCAAATCCGCGCGCGATAGTGACCAACTTCAATCCGCCCAGCGCCTGCGCACTCAGGTGCGCCTGCACTTCCGGCCAACGCCGTTCGTCCTTGGGCAGAGCAACACTGCCCGTGTCCTCAAGCTCCATCAGATAGATCACCGGCAGATTGACCTGTGAATCGTACGTCGCCCAGTGTAGCCGAAAGGTGCGCCGCTGTTCTGACTTGTTCCCAGTCCAATCCGCCTGCGGATCATTCTGAACCCAGAACAGATCGCCCTTCGCCAGCTCTTCGTAATAAAGTCGCTGTGACAAAGCGAATTGCAGTTTCGTCGGCACCTCCCGGTCGCCCAAAATCGTCTGCACCATCTCGTTTTTCAGGGTTGTTTCAGACGCCATATTCTCCAGATGCGTGGCCGCTTGCTGCGCATCATTGGCCATCGTCATGATCTCCGCTGCCACAGGAAATCCACTATCGCGGTCGTCCATCGTCAGAGATCCAAAAAACCGCCCGGTGTTGCGCCCAACCAGCAGGTATTTAAGGCTCAGCGCACGGAAAGTATGGGTCAACTTGGCCGCATAGCGGGTCAGAATCGCGACCTCGTCCCGGTTCAGCTTTTGCTCGGCCTCCATCACGCCCGCAACATCCAGCATGTGTCGCATGATGCCTTCGAATTTTCGGAAATACCGGCGCGAGGCAAAGGTGTCGGTCAGGCCGACGTGGTCTTTGTTGGGGGTGTTGTCAGTCATTCAATATTTCCCGTTCGGGAATCGGATATACAAGGAGGCCTCACGCCCCATACTGATTGCTGTCATGCTTCTCGATGATCTTGGCAAACCGCCGTGCGAACCGTTCATCCGCCTTCGCCTTCGCCTCAAGCACCTCCCGCGCAAACACCATATGGTCTTCGTGCTTTTCCATCATCTCGGCCATGCGTGCATTCGTGGCCGACCCGATACCCGCCATCGCCGATTGCGCCTCTTGGTCCGTTTTGACGCCGATCTCATTGATCCGGTGGGCCACATCCTGCTGCTGCGCCGTCTTCAAAGACTTGGTCAGCGCGTCATACAAAACCACACGCTGTTTGGTGTCAGTCTGCAATTTGTTAATCAAAACCATCTGCGTCGCCGCTTGGTTCTGCAGTGAATCGATCCAGGTTTTGCCTTTTTCAATATAGCGTTCCAGAGTCTGCGACTTGGCCAGTTTGACCTGCTCGTCCTGAACCAAAGCATTGTACTTGGTATTCAGGTCAGCCAATTCGGTTTCCAATTTGGTCCGTTTCGCCGCGTCTGTCTCGGATGCAATCGCATTCTCAACTTTGATAATCGTCGGGTCCATGGCCTGAACATCGCTGCGGATGGTTTCCAACTCTCCCACAGTCATTTCACGCTCATCCAGCGTTTCGGTCAGGTTGGCCTCAACCTTTGTCTTTTGCTCCTCCAGCATTGCCAACTGCCCTTCGAGCAGTTGCACAATGATGTCGGACTTTGAAATCAAGTCCTGCAACTTGTCATCGATTGACGCCGACCGTACCCGTTCTTGACGCATGCTGTCCGACTTGGCCTTGGAAAAGATCCCGATGATGCTTTCCATGCCAGTCTTGTTGCGCATTTCGTCGAAGTCACGGCTGAACCCGGCGGTCACATCATCAAGCCCCATAATCAACTCGGCGATATTGGCGTTCATCACGTCCGTATGGGCATGCACATCCTCAAGCGAGGCATTTTCGATGTCGATCATCGCATCGTCGCCAGTCTTGAGTTTGGCGCGCGCCGTCTCGATCCGGCTGGTCAACTCGGCAATTTTGCTTTGTGCCTCGGCAACCTGTGTCTGAGATTCCTTAACCTGTGCATCCAAATTAGCCATGAAACGCTCCTGTCTTTCAATACGTTAACAATTACATAGGGAATGTTATGATGATTTACATCCATGCCCTGCGAATTTTTGAACAGTGTGACAAATGCCTTGACCATTGAAAAGGGGGAACGCTACCCAGAGCCAAAGTACGAGGAGCCTTTGCATGTCTGAAAAATTATTCCGCCTGACACCTGGAGGCGATGTTGAAAATGACCGGCCTGCTACCAATAGACTGATCTCTGGCGATCCTGAGTTCAAGACCTGGAACGTCGAAGAAATCGAGGGGCTTTGCTGCGGTATTTGGCAGTCAACGCCGGGAAAATGGCGCGTCGTCTATGACGAATGGGAATATTTCCACATCCTGTCCGGGGTGTCCGTGATCACCCAGGACGGTGCTGACCCTGTCACGCTGAACGCTGGTGACAGCTTTATCATTCGTCCTGGTTTCGCGGGAACCTGGGAAGTGCTCGAAACAACCACCAAGGACTACGTGATCCGGCTCTGACCCTCTTGCTTGACCGCAATCTTCGCACGTCGGACGGTGGCCAGAAGGATCGAGAAGAATGCACATCCTGCAATCACATACCACGCCAACGTCTGTTGAATATCGCCATATGCAAATTCAGACCCGTCTGGCACATTTGCAGAGGCCAACAAAAGCGTTGCCGCAAACAGCAGTCGCCCGAAAAAGCTTTGCACGGACAAGAATGTCGCCCGTCCCGCATCGCTCAGCAAGGGCTGCATTCGGGCGATGATAAACGGCCGGGCCAGCGAATTGGGCACCATTCGCAAGAATAGGACCGCGATGGCAAGGATACTGTTGGTCACGGCCAGCGTGGCAATAAGCGCGATCTGGATGCCAAATGCCAATACCAGAATGGCAGGAAGGCCAATGCGCTGTCGCAGCCGTATTGCAAAAAGCGATGCAACAACGGACACCATCATCATCAGGGCGGAAACCGACCCGCTGACCAGAGGGGCCTCTGCATGCCAACCCACACTGTTCAATGCTTCCTGGATAAAGGGTTGACCAAAGACAAATGGGATATGGCTGAACCCGTACATCAGCACCGACAACGAGAACAACCAGACCAGCACGGGTTGTTTCATCGCGCTGCGAAACAAATGCCATTGCGTGCTGTCTGCGACACTGCCCACGTGCTGGGCATCGTGGGGGGGTTCGTGAAATCGAAAGGCAATCAAACAGGCAATCGCCATGGCAACGGCCGCCGCCGCGAAAGCGGCACCATAGCTGTATTGCGCGATGATCCCACCAAAGAACGCCGACAATGCCAGCGCCGTTAAGGTGAACTGCCAGCCGCGGGTTTCTTGCGCCTCAACTTCGTCTGAACGCCCCGTCCCAGCCAGTGATTCATACAGTAATGCGTTGTCTGTCCCCGATGCAAAAGCGGCGCTTGCCCCCAGCAAGACCTGAGCCAGGGCAAAAGCCCAAAACCCACCGCCCAGCGCAATCAGCCCCGACCCCGCACATCCCGCAACCGCGGCCGCAATCAAGGTTGGGCGGCGCCCCCATTTGTCCGACATATATCCCGACGGAACCTCAAGCGCCGTCGTTGCCACATCATAAATGGCATAAAGCAAAAGCGCCTCAGCCGCTGACAACTGCGACTGGAAAAACAGGAACCATACCGCTTGCCAGAATATGAGGTTTTGGAAAAACTTGAACCATGGGTAAAGCGCGACATTCCGCGTCATGTCCGCACCATGCATCGACGCCGTCATCTTATACCACCCTCATCTGACCACGCCAGAATATGCTTCAAGATTCACACGTTATTTCAGCCCCAACAGCGCGGCAACCAGATCACTTTCAGGGTCTGCCAACCCATCAATGATATCAAAATGGTGTTTGCCTTCGACCACGACATGCCGCGCGCCCCAGGTTCTGGCAAAGGCTTCGGCCTGTTCAAGGAACACAGGCCGTTCTTCTGATCCGACCCAAACCGCGACATTCACCCCATGTGGCGGGCTCATATTCACCGGGCTTTCCGCCTCTGCCTCAGCCGCGTCCAATTGCAAGATCTCATTCATCGACGTTTGCAGCAAAGGCGTCAGATCTGCAACCGGTGAAATTGCGACGATCTGTTCGATACGGTCGCGCACGTCGCCCGAAACCAACAACGGGTCGGTCATACGGGCGACCAAATGCCCGCCAGCCGAATGTCCCGCCAACGCAATCGGACCCTGCGTCCGGTTGGCCACTTCGGTCAGTGCCGCCGCAATTTGCGTGCTGATTTCAGAGATCCGGACATCGGGACACAAGTCATAGCTCGGCAACGCCACAGCCCACCCCCGCGCCAGGGCACCTGCAGCAAGATGCGAAAAAGACGACGCATCAAATGCTTTCCAATAACCGCCATGCACAAACATCATTGTGCCGCGCGACACACCCGTCGGCTGAAAGAAATCAAACACCTGTCGGTCACTTGGCCCATACCGCACACCGATCTGTCCCCGCGCACCTTGCGCATCGCGAAACGCTGCTGCTTGCGCGGCCCAGCGCGGCGGGTAATCCTCTGCTTGGGGGATATAAGCAGCGTTGGCGTAAGCATCATCAAGCGTCATTCAGCGGTCTCCTAAAAGGGTTACATAGCAAACTCGAACTGGACAATCATAGCCTTTGTTGCTTTGGGTGCCATAACCAAAAGCGGAGACACCAAAATGACTGACGCAACAACTGACCTGAAATCCATGCTCAACGACCCCAGCCTTCTTGAAACCCGCGCCTATATAGGCGGAAAATGGGTCGATGGCGATGATGGGACGTTTAACGTGACCAACCCGGCGCGCGGTGACGTGATCGCCAAAGTCGCAAACCTGAGCCGTGCACAGGTTGCCGGAGCCATCGCTCAGGCAGAAGCCGCGCAAAAGGATTGGGCAACATGGACTGGCAAGGAACGCGCGGGCGTCTTGCGCAAATGGTTCGATCTGATGATGGAAAACCAGCACGATCTGGGCGTCATCCTGACCGCCGAACAAGGCAAACCACTGGCAGAAGCCAAAGGCGAGATCGCTTATGGTGCGTCCTTCATCGAATTTTTTGGCGAAGAGGCCAAACGCATCTACGGCGAAACAATCCCCGGTCACCAGCGTGACAAACGCATCACCGTGATCAAACAACCTATCGGCGTCGCGGCCTCCATCACGCCGTGGAACTTTCCCAACGCGATGATCACCCGCAAGGCAGCCCCGGCATTGGCCGCTGGTTGTGCGTTCGTGGCACGCCCTGCTGCGGAAACGCCACTGTCGGCCATCGTGATGGGCGTGCTGGCCGAACGCGCAGGCATCCCTGCGGGCGTGTTCAACGTCGTGCCATCCTCGTCTTCCTCTGCCGTGGGCAAGGAATTCTGCGAAAACCCTGCAGTACGCAAGATCACCTTCACGGGCTCAACCGAAGTCGGGCGCATCTTGCTGAAACAAGCCGCCGATCAGGTTATGAAATGCTCAATGGAACTGGGTGGAAACGCCCCCTTCATTGTCTTTGATGATGCCGATCTGGATGCAGCCGTTGAAGGAGCGATCCTGTGCAAATTCCGCAACAACGGCCAGACATGTGTCTGTGCAAACCGCATTTACGTTCAAGCCGGTGTCTATGACGCTTTCGCTCAGAAACTCAAAGCACGGGTCGAGAAAATGAAAGTTGGCGATGGCTTTGAAGAAGGCGTCGAACTTGGCCCGCTGATCAACCCTGCGGCCGGCGAAAAGGTCAAAGAACACATCGAAGACGCCATTGCCAAGGGCGGCACGGTAATGTTGGGCAATAGTGGTGACATGCAGGGCAACTTCCTCGCCCCGACCATTGTCACCGGCGTGACCCAGGACATGAAAGTCGCGACAGAGGAAACATTCGGACCCCTCGCACCGCTGTTCAAATTTGACACCGAAGACGACGTGATCGCCATGGCCAATGACACGATCTTTGGCCTTGCCTCCTATTTCTATGCAAAGGATCTCAGCCGTGTCTACAAGGTCGCCGAAGCACTTGAATACGGCATCGTCGGCGTCAACACAGGGATCATCTCGACAGAAGTTGCGCCCTTTGGTGGCGTCAAACAATCCGGTCTGGGCCGCGAAGGATCACACCACGGGATCGAAGATTACCTGGAAATGAAATACATATGCATGAGTGTCTGAACCGACATTTCATTGTTCAAAAAATACACAAACTCAAGGGGCAGCCTCACTTGCTGCCCTTTGTCATGTTGCGGCATCAGCCCGGTTCCACGCGCGCCATTTCGGCGTCAAATCTCGCCCAGGTCATTGACGCCTTGTTCCCTGCATATCCATCATAATAAGACCTCCCGGATGACGTCGGCAAACCGGCCCATATTTTTGCAAGGTTGTTCATAAACGACACGCGCGACAGCTTGCCTGCGCGAAACTCGTGCAATCCTGCCTCTGCCAGCAACACATCAGCAAGCCTGTCCTGAAGTTGCGGGGAAAAGCGCTGATCCGGCAGCGCCCCTATCTTGCGCGCCACGCGCAACAGCGTCTTTGGAATAAACTGATAGCGTCCGATGGCGTGGGGTTGACCGGGCGTGTCTTCAATCCACTGATAGATTTCACCGAGTGTCATCTTGGTTGGTTGCTTGGCGGGTTTGATACGCGCGCCGTGCTGCACCGCATCATACCCGTCCCGCCGCGATTCCGCCTGTCCAATCAGATGTCTGATATGCACAGCATCCGCGCCACCGACCCCCTGATAGGACGCATCGTCATAGACAGGTTCATGCGCAGGCGGATCAGCGAACAGGCCCATTTCTGCACGTCCGATGAAAAGACTGGAACGTGGCGCGGTGAACACCGTCCCCCTGACTGGGATGACCCCGCCACGCGCCACCGCCATCGTGCTTCCTGAAAAGAGTGACCCAGCCTCGGCCAGCACAAGGCCGGGGGCAGCAAGCAGCCCCAAAATCACAAAACTCAATCGCAGCATTCAGGCCCCAGCACATTTCAAGTTGCTTCAAACTCACCCAAAACAGTTGATAATTCGTTTGTTTGAAACAATCAGAGGATTTTTTCGAGGTTCCACCAAGGATTGACGCCTGCCCAGCGTCCAACTTACGTGATGTTGATGAAAACCAGCAATGAAACTCTGGCGCTTGCCGCAGCAGGGGGCGATGCGGCGGCATTCTCCAATCTGTTGGAGCGGCAGTATGACCGGCTGTTTCGCCTGTGCTTTCGGTTGACCGGATCACAAGCAGACGCAGAGGATCTGACCCAAGATATTTGCGCCGCCCTGCCCGCAAAACTGCGCAGCTACCGGGGCGACGCGGCGCTCACCACGTGGCTCTACCGTCTGTGCGTCAACGCTGCCCACGACCGCCGCCGCCGTGCGGCAACCCATGCCAAAGCGGCATCTGGCTGGGGAGATTGGGAAGTGAACCGTCGCGCCGCCGATACAGAAACAGCAAAGGCCGTCGATTGGCTGACCTGCGCCATGCGCGTCCTGCCCGACGACCTGCGCGACACATTGGCATTGGTGCTGGATGACATGACACATGCCCAAGCGGGCGACATTCTGGGCGTATCCGAAGGCACTATCAGCTGGCGGATATCTCAGGCCAAGAAACAACTCGCGCAGATGCGCAAGGAGGAAGAGCAATGAGCGGCGACCTCAAAGAACTGAAAAACATGATGAACGCCGTTACCCCGCGCCCCGATGCCGCACGTCGGGCCGAAAATATCGCGCTGGCGCAGAAAAATTTCGAAACCCTCCAAGGATCGCATAAGGACGCGCGTCCTACTTCCAATCGCCCGATGACGGGCCTTTGGACAGGAGCGAAGATTATGCTAAATACACTGACATCCCGCGCGGGTCTGACCGCATCAACCGCATTGATCGCCATTGGCCTTATTGCTTTTACGCAAATTGGCGACAACCTGCTGAACCCCGGCGGCATCAACGAAGCTGATTACGGCAGTATTCCAGCGAGCAAACAGGTACCCAAGCCCGAAGCGGCTGGACCCATTTTGGCTGAGCGGACTGACACCACAAAGCGCGAAGTGCGTGAGGAACAGTCCCTGTCTATAACGCCGAGTTTGGACCTGACCGAAGCGGATTCAGAAAGCCTGTCTGATGGTGCTACGTTCCAAACTGAAAGTGGTGGGGTCGCCAGTCTTAATTCTCTGCCCGCGCCCGTTCCCTCTTCCCCAGTCGAATTGACACGCTCCCGGGTGCAGACCGAGGGGTACGTAGTGGGCGGCCTTGTGGCGGATGAAGCGCCACAATTGGAATTGCCCAACACCGAGGAATTTGCCAATGCCGATACCAACCCGGTGCACATTGTCACTGAGGAACCTGTCTCGACTTTCTCTATCGACGTCGACACCGCATCCTATGCGGTGATCCGTAACTCACTGACGAACGGATACCTACCCAATACCGACGCGATACGGATAGAGGAAATGGTGAATTATTTCCCCTACGACTATCCTACTCCCGATGCGGACGCGGCTTTTCGCCCGACCGTCTCCATCACCCAGACCCCATGGAACCCCGACACCCGGCTTGTGCAAATCGGCATCCAAGGTGCGGTGCCGGATGCCACTGATCGCCCACCCCTAAACCTCGTGTTCCTGATCGACACTTCCGGGTCAATGAACAACCCTGACAAGCTGCCCCTGCTCAAACAGAGCTTTCGCCTGATGTTGGGCCAATTGCGTCCCGAAGATCAGATCGCCATCGTCACCTATGCGGGCAGTGCCGGACAGGTGCTGGCACCCACTCCGGCAGGAGAGCGCGCCACGATTCTCGCCGCCCTCGACAATCTTGGCGCGGGTGGGTCCACAGCGGGTCAGGCAGGTCTGCAGCAGGCCTATGCTACCGCTGCAGCCATGGCCGAAGACGGCGATGTAAACCGCGTTATCCTTGCCACGGATGGCGATTTCAATGTGGGGCTTTCTGACCCTGAAGCGCTGAAAAACTATATTGCTGACAAGCGCGAAACCGGCACCTATCTCAGTGTTCTTGGCTTTGGTCGCGGCAACCTTGACGACGCCACCATGCAGGCCTTGGCCCAGAACGGCAACGGCCAGGCGGCCTATATCGACACATTGTCAGAGGCGCAAAAGGTGCTGGTGGATCAATTGGGAGGTGCGTTGTTCCCCATCGCCAATGACGTCAAAATTCAGGTTGAATTCAACCCCGCCCAAGTCGCCGAATACCGTCTGATCGGGTATGAAACGCGCGCCCTGCGCCGCGAGGATTTCAACAACGACAAGGTGGATGCGGGTGACATTGGCGTGGGCCATCAGGTGACGGCGCTTTATGAAGTCACGCCCGTTGGCTCACCTGCGCAACTCAGTGATCCGTTGCGCTATGGCACATCGGACACCGCGACCGACAGCAATGATGAACTTGGCTTTTTGCGTCTGCGGTACAAGGCCCCTGGGGCTGCGACCAGCCAGTTGATCGAGGCCCCGATCAGCACGGACACCGCGCAAGCGGACGCGGGGTTTGCCACCGCCATCGCGGGCTTTGGTCAACTGCTGCGCGGCAGCCCCTATCTGGGTGATTGGTCGTATGCCGATGCCATCGCCCTTGCGAACAGCACCAAGGGTAACGATCCGTTTGGCTATCGCGCTGAAGCTGTCCAATTGATGCGGTTGGCGGCAAGCCTGTCACAAAACTGAGCATCCTCTGGAGAGAGTGATATTTTCAAGGCGGGCCACATCAGGTCCGCCTTGAAGCGCTTTATGTACCCGCTTTACCTGACGAACCCACCCCATAAATGTGTCTCGCCATCTGCAACCTTTTCATGTAGAACAAAAAGTGAACATACTGGAGGCATGCATGCCAACCGATTCCCCTTTTGGGCAGGTGATCTCCCTGTCCGCAAAACGTCTTGTCAGGGACGTGCCCGCCCCAAACGGGGGCGATGCGGTGCTGCGCGATGTGCTGGCAGGGGGGCCGTTCGATGCTGCGGTGACAGGTTTTGTGCTGGCCTGCCTGCCCGACACTGCGTCCCCTGTTCTATGGGTCAGCGACCGCATGTCACGCCGCGAAAACGGGCGGCTTTATGGTGCTGCCCTGCGCAGGTTTGGCTTCAAGGGGCGCGTGCTGCGGGTCGAAGTCAGCCATCCCCGCGACGTCCTTTGGGCGATGGAGGAAGGGGCAGCCTGTGCCGGATTGGCCGCTGTGGTCGGCGAAATTCATGGCGCGCCCGAGGTGCTCAGCTTTACCGCAACCAAACGGCTGGCCCTGCGCGCCGAAGCCTCAAAGGTACCCATCTGGCTGATCCGATCAGGCGATCCCGGCGCGCTCTCTGCGGCGCGCGAACGCTGGCGGGTGTCCTCCGTTTCATCGCAAAAACATCCGCACGATGCCGGGGCCCCCGGCGTACCATTGTGGGAGGCGGAATTGTTCCGGGCACGGGGCCGCGCACCGGGGCTGTGGGTGGCCGAATATGACCCAAAGGCACGCACAGCAGCGGATCGTCTCCGCCTACTTCCCCGACCTGTCGATGGACAGATGGCGGCGGATCACGGCGCAACAGCGGACGCTGCCGGGGGATGATGTGCCAGTGGTTCTGGCACAGCAAGGCAGCCACGGCCCGATCATCTATGCTCTAAGTACAGCCGCCCGTGCACGCGGTATCACACAAGGCGCGCGGGTGGTTGATGTACAGGCTATCCATCCCGACCTGCATGTGGAACAGGCCGATGTGCAGGGCGATCAGGCGTTGCTGACCCAGGTGGCGCATTGGGCGCGGCGTTGGTGCCCTTGGACCGTGCGTGATGGTACCGATGGAATTGTGATGGACGTGACCGGGGCCGCACATCTGTTTGGGGGCGAGCCCGCATTGCTGCGCGATATGGGGGTGCGGTTCAAAATGCAGGGACTGACCGCGCGGCTGGCCATCGCGCCCACACGTGGTGCCGCACAAATGCTGGCGCGCTATGGCAAAGCCAGCACGATCTGCGGTGTGGATGAAAGTGCGGCGCACCTTGCCCCTTTGCCCGCTGCGGCCCTGCGTATTGATGCCGATACCATACGCCTGTTGCAGCGCCTGGGCCTCAAGACCATTGGTGCACTTGATGCGGTGCCGCGTGTCGCAATGATGCGGCGGTTTGGCAAGATGACTGAGGATCGCAATCCGCTGATCCTGCTCGACCGCGCCTTGGGGCGCAGTGCCGATCCGCTGAACGCGCCCGCAGATGCACAGCGCTGGTTGGTGCGTGCGCGTCTACCGGAACCGGTGATTGACCCCATACCACATCTGAATGCACTGGCGGATGATCTGTGCGCGCAGCTTGCCAAGGCAGAACAGGGCGCACGCCTGTTGCGGCTGACCATCTACCGCGTCGACGGCGAATGGCGCAGCCGCGATGTGGCCACAGCCAGCGCAAGCCGTGATGCCGCGCATATGTTGCGTCTCCTGACAGGCAAGCTTGATGGAATCGACCCCGGCTTTGGGTTTGATCTACTCACCCTTGAGGCGCTCAGGGTGGAACCGCTGTCACAACACCAGGACCGACTAGATGGCAGCCGCGATACGTCGGCGGATGTGGCCGCCTTGCTGGACCGCCTAACCGCCCGGCTGGGCCCGGAAAAAATCACATGGTCAGCGTGGTGCGAAAGCCATTTGCCCGAACGGGTCGAACACACACGCCCCGCTTTGTCACATGGCCCTGCTGATGCGCCCGTACTCAGCCGCGACCGCCCCTTGCGCCTGCTGGCCCCGCCCGAAGAAATCACTGTGCTTTATGCGGTGCCCGAAGGGCCACCCGCCCGGTTCCGCTGGCGGCGGGTGGCCTATCTCACCGCGCGTCACGAGGGACCCGAACGCATCGCGCCGGAATGGTGGCGCGACCGCCCCGGTACCCGGCTGCGCGATTATTACAAGATCGAGGTCACAGATGGGCGGCGGTTCTGGATCTACCGCGAGGGCATACTGGGCGATGGACGCGGGGATGCGCCGCGATGGTTTCTGCATGGGGTGTTTGAATAATGCCCCAGCAAGAAGGACATAAACGCCGCACGCTAGACACCAATGACCCGTTTCAATGGCACGACCCCGGCCCATATGTGGAATTGGGGCTTGCCAGTTGTTTTTCATTCCTGCGTGCCGCGTCTGATGCCGTTGACCTGACCGCCACGGCAAACCTGTTGGGCTATCACAGCATTGGCATTGCCGATCACAACACGCTGGCCGGGGTCGTGCGCATGCATACCGAGGCGCGCAAAGCCAAGGTGCGGCCCATAATTGGCACGCGGCTGGTGTTGATGTGCGGTGTCGAACTGCTGGCCTATCCGATGGACCGCGATGCCTATGCACGGCTGTCAATGTTGCTGTCCAAGGGCAAGATGGCCGATGTGAATGGCGGCTGGCAGGAAAAGGGTGAAACTCATCTGACGCTTGAAATGCTGGCATCCCATGCCGAGGGCGTGCAACTGATCATAATGCCCGGTCCCAATCTGGACCTATTCGAAGCGGGATTGCCCCGCGTGGTTCGCACGGTGCCCGGGCTGCGCCATATTGGGGCGACGTATCTCTATCGCGGCGATGACGTGGCCCGGATCAATCGGTTGGACAGCATCGCGCGCGCGCATGGCTTGGGCATACTCGCCACCAATGACGTGCTTTATCACACACCACAGCGGCGGCCCCTGCAGGATGTGATGACCTGTATTCGCGAAGGGACGACAGTTGAAAGGGCAGGATTTCTGCTTGAGGCCAACGCCGAACGCCACCTCAAACCACCACATGAAATGATCCGCCTTTTTGACCGCTGGCCCCATGCCATCCGCGCCACACGCCAGGTGGCGGATACCTGTGCCTTTTCGCTGGATGATCTGAAATATGAATACCCGCACGAGATTGAGCCTGAAGGGCGCACCGCACAGGAAGAATTGGAGCGCCTGACATGGAAAGGGGCAGAGACGCGGTATCCTGCTGGCGTGCCTGACGACATCCGCGCAATCATCGAAAAAGAATTTGCTCTGATCCGGTCCAAGAAAATTGCCCGCTATTTCCTGACCATCAATGACATCGTCCGCTTTGCCCGTCAGGAGGCGGAACCTCCGATCCTGTGTCAGGGTCGTGGGTCGGCCGCCAATTCCGCAGTCTGTTTCTGCCTTGGCATCACATCTGTGGACCCCGCCGAACATGACGTTCTGTTTGAACGTTTCTTAAGCGAAGAGCGTGACGAACCACCCGACATCGACGTCGATTTTGAACACGAGCGACGCGAGGAAGTGATCCAGTACATGTATCACAAATATGGCCGGGACCGTGCGGGGCTTTGCGCCACCGTGATCCACTATCGCCCACGTTCTGCGATCCGCGAGGTGGGCAAGGCGATGGGTCTTTCCGAAGATGTGACCAGCAAACTTGCCGGCACCGTCTGGGGTAGTTTTGAGGCCGATGTGGGCGACAAACGCGTGCAGGAGGCGGGCATGGATTTGTCTGATCCATATCTGCGCCGGGTGATCACTCTGGCGCGGCAAATGACCGGGATGCCGCGCCATCTGTCACAGCACGTGGGCGGTTTCATTCTGACCGAGCGGCCGCTGACCGAGATGGTCCCGATCGGCAATGGCGCGATGCCAGAGCGGTCTTTTATTGAGTGGGACAAGGACGACATTGATGCCTTGGGCATCTTCAAGGTCGACATTCTGGCGCTGGGGATGCTGACCTGTATCGCCAAATGTTTTAATCTTTTGCGTGCCCATCACAGCATTGATCACGATCTGGCCAGTGTCCCACAGGCCGATGCCGAAACTTATGACATGTTGTGTGCGGGCGACAGCCTTGGTGTTTTTCAGGTCGAAAGCCGCGCGCAGATGGCGATGCTGCCAAAGCTGCGACCGCGAAAGTTTTATGATCTGGTGATCGAGGTGGCAATCGTGCGGCCAGGCCCCATTCAGGGCGACATGGTGCACCCCTATCTGCGGCGACGGCAGGGGCTGGAAGGGGTCAGTTATCCCGCCCCCGGTCCGGACCATCCACAGGATGAATTGATGAAAATTCTGGGGCGGACATTGGGGGTGCCCATCTTTCAGGAACAGGCCATGAAAATAGCGATGGATGCGGCCCGTTTCAGCGCACAGGAAAGCAATGAGTTGCGCAAAGCCATGGCAACTTTTCGGTCACGCGGCACCATTGAGAAATTGCAGGAAAAAATGGTGGGGCGCATGGTGAAGCGCGGCTATGACCCTGACTTTGCCCAGCGCTGTTTTGATCAGATCAAAGGGTTTGGAGAATATGGGTTTCCTGAATCCCATGCCGCCAGCTTTGCCAAGCTGGTCTATGTGTCGTCATGGATGAAATGCCATTACCCCGATGCCTTTTGTGCCGCTTTGCTGAACAGCCAGCCGATGGGGTTTTATGCCCCCGCCCAGATCGTGCGCGATGCGCGCGAACACGGGGTCGAGGTGCGCGGGGTGGATGTGGATTTCTCTGACTGGCACTGCACATTGGAACCCTGCAAGGATGGTTTTGCCGTGCGTCTGGGGCTGCGGCAAGTGGATGGCCTGCGCGAGGATGCCGCCGCCCGGATCATGGCGGCCCGAGATGCGCCATTTGTGGATGTGGCGGATTTAAAAGCACGCGCACGCCTTGATCGCGGCACCATCCGGCGTCTGGCAGCGGCGGATGCCATGCGCAATATGGGCATAGATCGGCGTCAGGCACTGTGGCAGGCGCAAGGGTTAAAAGACGCGCCCGAACTGCCAATTTTTACCCATGCAGAGGCCCGCGATGAGGGCGCAGAACCTGTGGTCACACTGCCCACGATGCCACAGGCGGAACATGTTGTGGCAGACTATCAGACACTGCGCCTGTCGCTCAAAGCGCACCCGCTAAGCTTCTTTCGGGCCAGTTTGCGCAGCCAGGGGTTTGCAGCATCAGATGAACTGCCGGGAATGTTTCACGGGCAGAAGGTATCGCTGGCTGGCTTGGTGCTGGTGCGTCAAAAACCTGGCAGCGCAAAGGGCGTCTGCTTTATCACGCTGGAGGACGAAACCGGGGTGGCAAACCTTGTAATCTGGCCAAAGCTTTTTGACCATTTTCGCCCGGTTATCATGTCTGCGCGTCTGTTGGTGGTCCACGGGCGCGTGCAAAGTGATGGGCGCGTCATTCATGTTGTTGCTGATCAATTGGAGAACCGGACAGACCGTTTGGATGCTCTGTCTGAGGATGCAATGCCGCCGCCGGATGCACGCGGCGATCACCCGACACATCCCATTGCAGGTCAGGTCGGTGGGCGCAGGCATCCACGCGACGTGCGTGTCATTCCAAAGTCGCGGGATTTTCATTAGCAGGTGCCATGTCGGGCTGTTAGCCTATAGAACGGCTGTGCCACACATGTTCTATCTGCGAAATCAGAGGCTTTCGTGTCAGGCACCCATGATGTTCAGCTTCAAGAAGAAGAGAAAGACTTGTCCATGCTAAATGACGTCCCTTTGACACGCGACCTTGTGCTGGTTGGCGGCGGGCATGCACACGCGCTGGTGCTCAAGGCCTGGGGGATGAATCCATTGCCGGGGGCGCGATTAACGGTGATCAATCCCGGTCCAACTGCACCCTATACAGGCATGTTGCCGGGTCATGTGGCTGGGCATTACGGGCGTGATGATCTGGAAATTGATCTGGTCCGCCTGTGCCGTCATGCCGGTGCGCGACTGATCCTGAGCAAAGCGACAGCCATAGACCGGCAAGCACATGAGATCATCGTCGACGGCCGCGGGCCAGTTGCCTACGACATCGCCTCCATAGACATTGGTATTACAGCACAGATGGATTTGCCCGGATTTGCGGATCATGCCGTGGGGGCAAAGCCGCTTGATGTCTATGCAGCCCGCTGGCGGGATTTCCTGGATCAAGTTACTTTTGGCAAGGCAGAGCCAAAGGTCGCAGTAATTGGCGGTGGTGTGGCGGGTTGCGAACTGGCAATGGCGATGGCCTTTGCCATGACGCAGGCAGGTGTATCGCCGCAGGTTACGGTCATCGAAGCAGGGCCACAGATATCAGGCGTCGGGCCCCACGCCCGGTCAATGCTGTTATCAGCGATGACCGATCTCGGCATTGGCTTGCGCTTGAATGCCCGCATTGAACGGATTGAAGCGCAACAGGTTTTGCTGAATGAACAGGACCCGGTCTCAGCCCGGTTTTGCGTCGGGGCCGCAGGTGCCTTTCCACATGAATGGATCACCCAGACCGACTTGCCGCAAAAAGATGGGTTTATTGAAGTCGGACCTGATCTGAGCATCGCTGGCGACAACACGCTCTTTGCTGTCGGGGATTGCGCCCATATGCCCTTTGCCCCCCGGCCCAAAGCAGGCGTATTCGCCGTACGCGCTGCACCGATACTGCACGCCAACTTGCGGGCCGCGCTATCGGGTGGCCGCACGCGCACCTTCAAACCGCAGAAAAATTATCTCAAGCTGATTTCGCTGGGCGGCAAGTCGGCAATGGCTGAAAAATACGGGTTGGCATTCGCAGGACCGCTTTTGTGGCGTTGGAAGAACCGGATTGATCAGGCGTTTATGGACCGTCTGGAACATTTGCAAGTGATGAAAGCGCAGCCTGCTCCGACACAGGTGGCAAGCGGCGTGCAAGAAATATTGGCCGACAAGCCGCTGTGCGGCGGGTGTGGGGCCAAGGTTGGCGGTGGCGTGTTGTCGGATGCGCTATGTGATCTGCCCAAGATTAGCGGTGATGTTGTGGCCGGGGCCGGCGATGATGCCGCTATTTTGCGGACCCCGGGCGGTGGGTTTCAAGTGATGAGCACCGACCACCTGCGCAGCATCGTGCATGACCCGGTACAGATGACGCGGATCGCTGCGGTGCATGCGCTTGGCGATGTCTGGGCAATGGGTGCCAAACCACAAGTGGCATTGGCCAGCTTGATTTTGCCGCGCATGTCTGCCGCATTACAGGCCCGGACCCTGCGTGAAATAACCCAATCCGCGACCGAGGTATTCCACACTGCCGGGGCGCAACTGGTCGGCGGGCATACGACGATGGGCGCGGAAATGACCATCGGATTCACGGTCACCGGGACCTGCCCAACAATGCCAATTACCGTCGCTGGCGCGCAGACAGGTGATGTGCTGGTGCTCACCCGGCCGATTGGGTCAGGGGTCATCATGGCAGCACACATGCAGGGCAGCGCCGAGGGGCGCATCGTTGCAAAAGCATTACAAATCATGGAACGCCCTCAGCACCGCGAAGCAGAAGTGTTGCGTCAGGCCCATGCAATGACGGATGTGACGGGTTTTGGCCTTGCCGGGCATGTGCGTGCGATCTGCCTTGCCTCGGAACTTGACGCAGAGCTTTGGCAATCCGCAATCCCGATCTATCCCGGCGCGCGCACACTTTCCGACCGTGGCGTGGCATCGACGCTGATGCCGTCAAACCGCGCGGATGCCGCAGTTGCAGGCATTGAGGATGCGCTTCTCTTTGATCCGCAAACGGCTGGTGGATTGTTGGCGGCGATGCCCCGGAAGGACGCTGAACGCGCCGTCGCGGCATTAGCAGAAATGGGCTGCGACGGGCATATTATCGGGCGACTTGAATCAGGTGTGGGCACCGTCACTCTTATTTAAGCTCGGGCGTCAACCGGGCTGCGGTAATCGCAAGTGTTTCATCGTCCAAATCTAGCAGGTCAATCACCTGGGTGTAATTTTGAAGCCGCACCGCAGATCTCGCGTAGCGCGGGTCGTAGTGATCTGCGATCAGGTTTTCCGCCAGTTTGTGCCAATCCCCTGCATCCGCATATGCCTGCCATTGTGCAATCGTATCGCCTGCGTGATACGGGCGCAGGCGGTCAATCTGCTCATGCAAATTGGCCCTGTCTTCGGTCAGGTCAGCATATGCCCTGCAAAGGTAAGCAGCGCGTGCAGGCAACGGTGCACGGATTTCGACCCGAGGTGCCGCGCACATCGCTGTCCACAATGAGGGTGGGACAGACCGCGCCCCAACCTTGCTGCTTTCCGCTTCGATCCAAGTCATCTTGGTCGGGTCAAATGTGTTCAACGCCGCCGCCAGACGCGATTCAAACATCTTTTGCGTGGGCTGCCCGCCGGCCACTGCACCGAAAAGAGAGCCTCGGTGCTGTGCGAGGCCTTCCAGATCAAGCATCTGCGCACCCGCTTGTTCGAGATGGTGCAACAGACGTGTTTTGGCTGTCCCTGTCCCCCCTTGGATCAAAGTAATCCGGTGTGGCAAAGGCGTGTCATAAAGCATGCCAACAACCAGACGCCGATAACTGCGATAGCCACCGGCGAGCAGCGAGACCCGCCACCCCACCTGTGTCAGAATGGTTGCAAAAGCACCGGACCGCTGACCGCCCCGCCAACAATAGATCAGTGGTTGCCAGTCCCCTTGTTTCTCAGCAAGTGGGCCGCGCAGGTGGTGGGCAGTGTTCTGGGCCAGCATCGCCCCGCCAATCTTGCGCGCACTGAACGGCGACACCTGTGCATAGACCGTGCCAACTTCGGCACGCTCGTCATCGGACAAGACCGGCAGATTGATCGCACCTGGCACATGGTCCTCTGCAAATTCGGAGGGGGCACGCACGTCAATAATCGTATCCACGCCAAGATCAGCGATGTCCGTCAGCGCCTTGAGGGTAACAGGGTTCATGTGCGGGATGCCTTTGGCAATGTCATGCCCCTTCTAGCGGGTCTGATGGTAGGGTCTAGGTCGCAGTGCCAATGACCGATCAGGAACCTGAATTAAAACGAAAAGGCCCGAAGCAACACTCCGGGCCTTAAAGATCTGAGGGGGATCAGACCTTAGTTAACAGATTTGGCATCAACCACATCTTTTTCGATCGCTTTGTTGTCTGATGCGATCTGAATCTGGCGGGGCTTCAAAGCCTCTGGCACCTGCCGCTCCAGTTCAATGTGCAACATGCCGTCCGCATGCGCGGCACCTGTCACATGGACGTGGTCAGCAAGGTGGAAACGGCGTTCAAAGGCGCGGGTGGCGATACCACGGTGCAGGTATTTGCGCCCTTCTGCTTCTTCCGTCTTCCGGGCTGAAACGATCAGCGCCTTTTCACGCACTTCAACGGACAGATCCGCATCCGAAAATCCAGCGACGGCGATAGAGATGCGGTAAGCATCGTCATCAAGTTTTTCGATATTGTAAGGGGGATAGCTTGGTGTGGCACCGTCATTGGTCAACACCCGGTCCATCATATTGGCGATTTGGTCAAAGCCAACGCTGGAACGGTAAAGTGGTGCAAAATCAAAACTACGCATAGTGTCATCCTCATCTTTGAGCGATCAAACATATAGGCCTTCCACCATTGGACAGACCCGGTTTTGTTCCGCCAAGGCCCTCAACAGGCACCTTGACACCATTGATGTGGGAAGGATGGTCGGTGGTTTCAAGACCCTTTCGCGGTGACGAATTTCGCACCGGTTGAGGATCGTTTTTGGCCTGCGCCCAGCCGGCGCACTTGCGCAACAGGGGCCGATTTATTGGCATACATCTGCCGCTTTAGATCAGATATCAGCGGCGGCAATTCCATGCCAAGGGTAATGTTTTTGCCGTCAACAATGCCACCACCCGAAATGACCGACACAATCTGACCGCGACCATTGAGATGGGTGAACACAGGCGCGCCGCTGGACCCGTGGGTCACATCGCAGTCGAACGCGATCAACCCCTGCTGGCGGCCAAGGACCTCACATTGGTCCTGCCGCGACAATGCGTCAGACCGTCCTTGCCCATAAGAGACAACGCTCACTGACCCGCGGGGCAGAGAACTCGAAAATACTGCAAAGGGGTCAAGCTCATGTGTCGGGATCGGATCGGTCAATCGGACGAGCGCGATATCATGGCGGACATTTTCCAGGCTATAGTCGGAATGAGGGTCATAGCCCTGATGGGCCTCAATCTGCGCAACAACGCGACGTGCTGCCGCCTGGCCGTTTGTGAGCCCGGCCTGAAAAGTGAGCTTCTCGGCTTTGACCAGCGCGCCATCTGATCTTTGATAAACACAATGCGCCGCGGTCAGTACCAAATCAGGAGCAATCAACGTGCCGGTGCAATAACCGTCTTTACCGATGTCGAGGCGTCCAATTGATTGCCACGCCAGCGCGTCATTCTGCGTACCCAGTTTTCGCAGCTTGGTCGATTCAGCCAAACCGGGGGGCACAAGCAGAATGGTGCTGAGCGCCAGTGTGGCCGTTATGCGTTTCAGCATCCTCATGGCTTTACAAATTTCGCGCCCGTATCGCGGCCAGTTTGCCCCACAACTATCCGCTTACTGCCTGGACCGGGCTCTAGAAATACACCTTTGCCGGCAATCAATTCTGCTTGCAGCAATGCCAATGGTGCTGCGAGGTCAGTTCCCAGTGATACGTCTTTTCCGTCCACAATGGCCTTGGCCGACACGACCGAAACGATCTGCGGCTCGCCATATTGGAAGGTAAAAATCGGTGCACCACTTGATCCAAAATCAACTGAACAGGACGTCACCAACATTCCTTCCTGTTTGGCCAGAACGGTGCAGACTTCTTGCAATGACGGCGCTTCTGAACGGTCGCGGGCATAGCTCACAACGCCAACTGGATCACCCGGCCGCGGAAGGGCTGCGGTCGCAAATGGCACAATTGTGGTGTTTTGGATCGGTCGCTCGAGTTCGAGCAATGCCAGATCATTACGCACCCGTTCAGCAGATACTGCACCGTCATAAACATAATCCGGGTGAACCACAGCGCGGCGAACATCACGGTAGGCACCCGCGCGGCCATTTCGCCAACCGGCAAGGAATTGCACGTCGCTATGATCAATTTGTTGTCTTGTTTCGCTGTCAAAAAGACAGTGCGCGGCGGTTAAGACAAGTCGTGGCGCAATCAGGGAACCGGTACAAAAGCCCGATCCGGCAATATCCAGCCTGCCAACAGCCTCCCACGCGTGGGCCTCGATGCCTGAATCAAGCCGCCGCAAATTCGCATCTTGCGCGATTGCGACGGTCGTAATGACCGTTGCCATCAAAGAAAGAGCCATCCAACGCCGCAACTCATCACCTCACAATTTCATTTAAATAGGCCCTATAGGTGAGTTACGGCGAAATTAGGGCGATTTACTAACGCAAACGGGGGATATCCGTATCGGCCGTGTTTGCACCGTCAAGTGCGGGTGGTTTTGGCCCCCCTGCCGCCCAATCCAGCAATTCAACCGTGTGAACAATCGGTACTGATGCCGCCGATCCGATCTGCATCATACAGCCGATATTGCCTGCCGCAATCACATCAGGGTTCTTTGCCTCAAGCGTGCGCACTTTGCGCTCCTTCAGCTTTTTGGAAATGTCCGGCTGCATCAAATTATAGGTCCCCGCCGACCCACAGCACAGATGGGAATCACTGGGTTCAACCACAGTAAACCCTGCATTTCGCAAGAGATCTTTGGGGTAGGTCTTGATTTGTTGGCCATGCTGCAACGAACATGCGGCATGGTAAGCCACAACCATGCCGTCGTGGGCGTTGCTGGCTTTTGGTGCCTCTAAATCCATCAGAACTTCTGAAACATCTTTTGCAATCGCCGAAACACGCGCTGCGTCCTTGGCCAAAGGTTCATTTCGGAACATATGCCCGTAATCCTTGACCGTGGTGCCACAACCAGACGTGTTGATCACAATTGCGTCAAGTCCGCCATTGTCCATCTCTGCACACCATGCCCTGATGTTTTTGGCTGCTGTTTCATGGCTTTCGCTGGTCTTGCCCATATGGTGGGTCAAAGCACCACAGCACCCTGCCCCCTTCGCCACGACCACCTCGCAACCAAGCCGTGTCAGCAATCTGATCGTGGCATCATTAATATCGGTGTTCAGCGCCTTTTGTGCGCACCCCGTCATCAGCGCGATCCGTTTTTTGCGAACACCTGATGAGGCAAACGTCTGTGGATCGTCATTGCGGCTGACGGGGGGAATGACTTTTGGGGCCATTTCCAGCATTGCGCGCAACCTTGCATCAGGCATCAAACGCGCAAAGGGGCGGCCAATCTTGGCCCCTAACAAAGCGACCCGAAACCGCATCGGATATGGCAAAATGCGCGCCAAAATCCATCGCAGGGCGCGGTCACTAAAGGGCCGTTTGTACCTGCGTTCAATATAATCACGCGCATGGTCCACCAAATGCATATAGTGCACACCAGAGGGGCAGGTGGTCATGCAGGCCAGACACGACAGGCAGCGGTCGATATGTTTGACCGTCTTGGCATCCGGGTCACGGTCATTTTCCAGCATGTCCTTGATCAGATAAATCCGACCCCGCGGACTGTCCAATTCATCGCCCAACACCTGATAGGTGGGGCACGTCGCCGTGCAAAACCCGCAATGCACGCAGGATCGCAAAATCTCGTTGCTGCGCTTAATTGCCGGGTCTTTCAGCTGCGTTGGGGTAAAAGTCGTTTGCATGGTCTCTCCGGGGTGGTTGGGTCAAAGACCTACACAAGAAAAAGCGGTCCGATTGTGATGAACAAGTTTACCTTTAGACCTTAAACTTAAGACAACAGTGCAGAACGCAATCAGAGTGACTGTCATGCTGCGGCATCCATTAAGCCCGCATTGAACAGGCTCTTCGGGTCAAATCGAGCCCGCAACCCGGCAGCGATCCTTGCGACACCCGCTGCTTCCGGTTGGAAGACGCCCAACCTCTGACACGTCTCTGCTGTCCCTCTGACCAAGGTTGCGTGACCACCAAATTTGCCCAGCCTTTCCCGAAGGTCGCTTTCCGGTGCCATGCGCAACCAGATCAGGCCACCGGCCCAGTCAAAATAATGTGCTTCTGCTTCTGCGCGGCTGGCCAGAGAGGGGGCGTCAGATGGCTTGCATGACACGCGCCATACATCGCCCTGAGCTTGCTGAAACGCGTTCACATCGCGCAAATTGGCCCACAACTTATTTGTCGCTTCTGCGGCCAGCACTTCAGTCAGAGCATCATGTGCGGATAAAAGGTCACGCAATCTATCTATACGGTACGCCACCGATGCTTCGAACCCCTCGATCCGCAACATGGTTCGGGTCGTTGTCGGGTCATGCGCAGCCCCGGTGACCTCGAACGGGCTGCCCATCGCCTGCGACAAGGCCTGCACTGCGTTTACATCCGACAATCCATGAAGGACCAGAGTTGCCTCGGTTTCTGGCCGGGGCAACACTTTTAGCGACACCTCACTGAGTACACCCAAAGTCCCGAATGATCCGGCCATAAGCTTGACCAGATCATAGCCCGTGACATTTTTCATCACCCGGCCCCCGTTCTTGATCACATTACCCCGGCCATCAACAAACCGGACCCCCAGCAGGAAATCGCGCGCGGCACCCACGGCGATACGCCTTGGCCCACTGACATTTGCTGCGAAGACGCCGCCAATCGTTGGCTTTCCCTTGGTTCCCAAAAGGCCACGATGATCCATTGGTTCAAAGGCCAAACGCTGATTTTCCTTGGCTAAAGCCTTTTCGATATCCGCAACTGGGGTCCCTGCCTGCGCGACCATCGTCAAGGCTCCCGGTTCGTAAAGTGTGATGCCTGACA
This sequence comes from Sulfitobacter sediminivivens, assembly GCF_042611115.2. Lineage (NCBI taxonomy): Bacteria > Pseudomonadati > Pseudomonadota > Alphaproteobacteria > Rhodobacterales > Roseobacteraceae > Sulfitobacter > Sulfitobacter sediminivivens. The sequence continues at coordinate 143,281 of NZ_JBHGAR020000007.1, read as the reverse complement.
GGCCAGCCACACTCATCACCTCACCTGACCCGGCCATACCTCTGGTACCGCCACCACGGATGCTGAGCGGTCCACCAGCCTCCGCAACCATTTGCGCCAATTCATTTTCGTTCGAAGGTTTCATAGGTCTATTTGGCCTTAAAAATTTGTCAGGGAATTACAGGCTGCGGCTCTCATCCATTTGCTACTGGGGCGGCAGCACGATCACTCAGCAGCCAATGCCGCCAAACTCCGCCGATGCTCAGACGCGTCCAATGGAAATACTTTGGCCGGGTTCAGTAACCATGCCGGGTCAAACACATCTTTCACCGCCATCTGCGCCTCCAAATCCGGGGCCGCATATTGCACGTGCATCAAATCGCGCTTTTCGATGCCGACACCATGTTCACCCGTCAGACAGCCCCCTGCTTCAACGCAAAGCTTCAGAATGTCCGCCCCAAATGCCTCGCAAAGCTCCAGATCACCGGGTTTGTTTGCATCAAACAGAATTAGCGGATGCATGTTTCCATCGCCCGCATGAAAAACATTGCCAACCTTCAGCCCATACTGCTCTGACATCTCACCGATCCGCCGCAGTACCATCGGCAGCGACGACACAGGAATCGTACCATCCAGACACATGTAATCGTTTATCTGGCCCATTGCCCCAAAGGCAGACTTGCGGCCCAGCCATATTTTGGCGCTTTCTTCGGCAGATTTACTTTCGCGCAGTTCAACCGGGTTATGCCGACGTGCGATGTCCATGATAAGCGATAGCTGATGATCAATCTCTGCATCCGATCCTTCGACCTCGACGATCAACAGCGCTTCACACATTGGATAGCCGGCCTTGGCAAACGCTTCTGTTGCCTCGATACACGGACGGTCCATAAATTCGATCGCAACGGGTAAAACACCGGCCTTGATGATGTCGGACACACAGGCCCCGGCAACTTCGTTGTCATCAAATCCCATCAGCACCGGCCGCGCACCTTCGGGCTTGGGCAAAATCCGCAGGGTTGCTTCGGTTACGACGCCCAATTGTCCCTCTGATCCACAGATCAGTCCCAATAGGTCCAGACCACCGGCATCCAGATGCCCCCCACCAACCTCAATGACTTCGCCGTCCATCATTACCATGGTGACGCCCATCAGGTTGTTCGTCGTCACACCGTATTTCAGACAATGCGCACCACCCGAATTCATCGCAATATTGCCGGCAATTGCACAGGCCAGCTGGCTTGATGGATCAGGTGCATAGAAAAACCCGTTCTCTTCTACGGCCCCGGTCACGCTGAGGTTGGTCCGCCCGGTTTGAACGCGAATAATCCGATTGTCGTAATCCGTTTCCAGAACGTCATTCATCCGCGCCACACCCAGAATCAAGCAATCTGCCGTGGGCAATGCGCCTCCGGCCAACGATGTCCCTGACCCGCGCGGAACCACTGGCACGCCTTCTTGAAAACAGATGCGCAGGACGTCCGAAACTTCTGCTGTGGTACTGGGCAGAACGGCGACCATTGGCGGGCACCGATAGGCCGTTAGGGCGTCGCATTCATAAGCGCGTGTCTCGCGTTCGTCATGGATCACTGCATCAATCGGCAACACCTCTTGCAACCGTGCAACCACCCGTGCTTTTCGCGCAAGAATATCAGCATTGGGAATCGGCATTTCCATGGCAAACCTCCATTTTGGTAAACTAATATTACCAATTTATCAGACTGGCAAGATCAAACCTGTCAGAGTAAGAGCATAGCATGATCTGGTTGGACCGCATTGCACTCTTTCACCCGCTTGATTTCGCCGCCGTCGGAATCATTTTTGTCCTTTGGGCCTTTGTTGGGTGGCGTGTCGAACACTCTGCGGCGTCAAAGCCATCTGTGTCCAAAATCATGGCCGAATACCGTCGTGAATGGATGCGTCAGATGATCACCCGTGAACCACGCATTTTTGACGCCCAAACAGTTGCTGCGCTGCGCCAAGGCACCTCATTCTTTGCCTCAACCAGCGTTATCGCGATCGGGGGGACGCTCGCACTCATCGGCAACGCAGAACAATTGGCAGGGGTTGCCGAGGATCTGACTTTTGAAATGCATCCCGCCATCGTTTGGGAAATAAAACTGTTTGTTGTTGCGATATTTCTGACAAATGCATTCTTGAAATTCGCATGGTCAAACCGGCTATTCGGTTATTGCTCTGTTGTCATGGCAGCGGTCCCCAATGATCCAAATCATCCGGACTCAGCAAAAATGGCGTCAAAGGCTGCTGAACTGAACATCACAGCCGCCCGAAGCTTCAACCGTGGCCTCAGATCGCTTTATTTTGCCTTGGCCAGCGTTGCATGGCTCGCAGGTGCAGTACCCTTGATTATCGGTGCTTTTGTAACACTGTTTGTCATATGGCGCAGAGAGTTCGCATCACAATCGCGCGAAATTCTATTGGAAAAATAGCAACTTGGTGTATATGTGCTTTTCGTTCAATCGGTGGAATCATGCTGAAACGTCTTGTTGCGACACTTGCGATCCTGACAACACCCGCTTTGGCGGATGCGCCGGTCGTGAGCAACGTGAATGTCTCAAAAGCCGGTGATGTATGGAAATTTGATGTCACCCTGTCCCACAAAGACACGGGCTGGGACGACTATGCAAACGCCTGGCGTATCCTGGACAACAACGGCAAGGAATTGGGCGTGCGCAATCTGGCCCATCCACATGTCAATGAACAACCCTTCACGCGGTCGCTTTCCGGTATTCGCATCCCCGCCGATGTGACAGAAGTCGGCATACAGGCGAGCGATACCATCGGTGGCTGGTCATCCCCGATCAAGAAGATCAAGCTACGCTGATCTAAGTGCGGTGGTACGGACCGCCCGACAAGATTGATGCGGCGCGGTACAATTGTTCGGACAGCATGACGCGCACCAGCATGTGCGGCCAAACCATTTTGCCAAAGGACAGCGCATGATCGGCACGGTGCCGCAACGCGGTGTCGATGCCATCGGCACCGCCGATGACAAATGCCAAATCACCTCGGCCCGCATCGCGCCAACCACCAAGCCGGGCCGCGAAATCCGGCGACTTTTCGACCGTGCCACGTTCATCCAATACGCAGATCAGCGACCCGTCCGGAATGGCGCGATCAAGTAGCGCCGCCTCGGCAGCCATGCCACCACCCTTTTTATCCTCTACTTCAACAACACGTACCGGGCCAAGGCCAAGGCCACGCCCGGTGCGGTCGAACCGCGTCAGATAATCGTCGATCAAGGATTTCTCAGGGCCGGCCCTCAGCCGACCCACTGCACAAACGTGGACGCGCATTGCGCCAACCCGCTCTTAGATCAGTTGGGGGCTGGGGGTGTATCGCCGCCCAACCACATCTTTTCCAATTGATAGAATTCGCGCACTTCCGGCCGGAAAACATGGACAATGACATCGCCTGTGTCGATCAGCACCCAATCGCCCACATCTTTGCCTTCTGTCTTCGGAACGCGATCAAACTCGTCCTTGACGTGCTGCGCCAATTTTTCGGCGATGGACGACACTTGTCGGGTCGAACGCCCCGAACAAATGACCATATAGTCGCCAATGGCCGTTTTTCCGCGCAGATCAATCTGCACAATGTCTTCGGCCTTGTCTTCGTCAAGAGTTTTGAGAATGCTCGCCAGCAGCGCATCGCTGGTGGATGTATCACCTAAAGCAGCCATCAGCGCTGCGCCGGTGTCCGCAGTGGAGACTGCGTTAACTTGGATTGACAGGACATCGTCCTCCTTATGTCGCGCCGTCGGACCCTTGGCGCTAGGGATAGGTTCAGACTCTGGTCTGAAGGATGCCTCTAAACTAGCCATCCAAGTTTGACAATTCAATGACGACCCGTGGCCGAAAATCTGTAGGCGCTTTTGCGCCACAGCGGATCAGTTTGGGAATTGCTGTGAAAAGAGTTCCCGCCAACGCAAATCAATATCTGACATGGCGTCACGATCAACCTTGTCCTCGTAATGGGCATATCGACCCGTCGGCGTCTGATAGCCCAGTGCATCTTCTTTCTCACGTATTGCCCGATATCTGGCGCGATCAAGATCAAGGCTGACAATCCACCTGCGCAGGCCATCCGGCTCGGCGCGGGGGAAAAGCAGTGCAGACTCATCTTTGGACAGATTTACACAGGCACAATCTCGTTCTGCAGCAATAACAGCAAGGCGCGCCGATTTTGCACCCAGATCCGCTAGCGTGATGTCCTGGCGCAAAGGATCTGCCGTTCCTGAGCCATAAAAATGTGTGGGACCGTTGGTCGGATACACCATATCGCAGCCCATGAAAGCCATCACTTTTGGCCGCAACGTGGCAAGCGCCCAATACGCCGTGGTAAAGGCCATCGTTGCCCCCGCATGTACGAATCCTCCGAATTTATTTTGCGCGGGTACAAAATCAGATGCCTCAACCAAGGTTTGGACCCCGTCGACATTTTTTGGCAGCCGGCTTGGCGGGAAATCTTCGGGAAAGACGAGGGCGTTCCAATCCGGGCGCACGCGCCACGCATTGTTTATGGCAACGATGTGATCGAACCATGCGTCAGGCCAGTGTGCCGCTGCGGTCACATTTGGCCCGCTTCCCAAAATCAGGACAACTGGTCGGTCCACCGTCATTTCTCACCTTTTGCCCCAATGCGTGATGAAAAGATAGGGCGCGATCCCAACAGGGCAAATCCGACTTTGGAACCGCTATTCAGGCGCGGGAATAGGGGCACGTCGCGACAGCGCCAATTTGCTATCTTCCAACATTAAAACCTCGCGCTGTGGGAATGGGATTGAGATATCGTGCTCTTTGAAGGTGTCCCAAAGGGCCAGATAGACGTTTCCGCGAATGTTGGTCAGACCTCCGGTAGGGTCTTTGATCCAGAACCGCAGGATGTAATCCACACTGCTGTCGCCAAACCCCACAATGTGACAGACCGGAGCCTTGAAACTCAGCACCCGGTCAACGCCTTTGGCGGCATCAATCGCAAGTTTGCGCACAATATGCGGATCATCCCCATAAGCCGTGCCAAAATAGATATCGAGGCGGACAAAATCATTGGAATGCGACCAGTTGACCACCTGTCCGGTGATCAAATCTTCGTTAGGAATAAGGTATTCCTTGCCATCCCGCGTCACCACAGACGCATACCGCGCACCCAGGGTCTGTATCCATCCAAAGGTATCGCCAAGGCTGATCACATCACCGGGCTTGATCGATTTGTCGATCAGGATGATGACGCCTGAAACGAGGTTTGACACCACCTTTTGCAGACCAAAGCCAAGGCCGACACCAATCGCACCTGACAGAACCGCAAGTCCCGTCAGATCAATACCGACCGCCTTGACGCCCATGAAAAAGGCAAAGCCATAAAGCAGAACTTGCACACCTTTGACGGCCAACACCTGCATCGAAGGGCTGATGTCTTCATTCTTGCGAATACGGGCCGATGTGGTTGTGCTGACAAGCCTTGCACCGGTAAAGAGCACACCGATGACCACTGCAGCGGTGATGATCGTGAGAATCGACAGGCGGAAATCACCGACCTCAATCGCCAAACGATCCAAAAACGCGGAAACCTCATCGGCGATGTTCAGGAAATAGAATGTGGCATATATCCACAATCCCCACATCACCATGCGCCGCATAAATCGGTTGCGCACAAGCCGCGCGGCAAAGGCAATGCCGACCCAAACCGCCGCCAAGGTCGCCGCCAATCCGATCAAATAGGACCGTGATGGCCAGGTAATATTCTGCATGACCAGATAAATCGAACCGGCCATCAAAGCGAACCACATCAGGCCAAGACGCCGCTTGACCTGCACGACCATGCGCAGCTTCCATTTCGCCCAGCCCTCGCGGGACCGCACATAGTTTTCAAGCAGGTTACCAGACACCCGGTGCAGCACCCATGCAATCGAGGCAAGCACAATCAGGATGATAATCTGGTTTTGCCGCCATCCTGGCGTCACGATGCTTTGTACGAATACCGTGACGCCTGAAAACTGCGCCTGCAGTGAGGCCAAGAACTCTGTAAACGGGTCTATGTCGGGATTCATCGCGGTGCCTAACTGGGAACTGCGCCAAAATTGCACAATGGTGCTCAGGCGGCAAGCAATCAGCACGTGCGCGCGGCCCGCCATGCCTGTCATTCAGCCCTTGATAGACTCAAACTGGCGCTGTATTCCCTTGGCACATGATACAGGTGTTTGATCTGGACGACCGCGCGCGGCTGCGCGAACGCTTCTTTGGGGCAACCCATACTGTGCGTGCCTGCCTTTAAAAGCGGCCCGACATCGCCACCACCCCATTCAAACTCATACGGGAGAGGACCACCATGTCCCCCAAGACGCTATACGATAAAATCTGGGATGCGCACGTCGCACACGAGGCCGAGGACGGCACATGCCTGCTTTATATTGACCGCCATTTGGTGCACGAAGTTACCAGCCCGCAAGCTTTTGAAGGGCTGCGGATGACCGGCCGCACCGTGCGTGCGCCGGACAAAACCATCGCCGTGCCGGACCACAATGTGCCAACCACGCTGGACCGCGCCAATGCGAAAACCATGACCGAAGACAGCCGTATTCAGGTCGAGGCGCTGGATACCAATGCCAAAGAATTCGGCCTGCATTATTATCCTGTGTCCGACGTTCGTCAGGGCATCGTGCATATCGTGGGACCGGAACAGGGCTGGACCCTGCCGGGCATGACCGTTGTGTGCGGCGACAGCCACACCGCGACCCATGGTGCGTTTGGTGCTTTGGCGCATGGCATCGGCACGTCAGAGGTTGAACACGTTCTGGCCACCCAAACGCTGATCCAGCGCAAGGGCAAGAACATGAAAGTCGAGATCACTGGCAAACTGCGCCCCGGCGTGACAGCCAAGGACATCACCCTTTCGGTGATAGGCGAGACCGGCACCGCAGGCGGCACCGGCTATGTCATCGAATATTGTGGCGAAGCGATCCGCGATCTGAGCATGGAAGGGCGGATGACCGTCTGCAACATGGCAATCGAAGGCGGCGCGCGCGCAGGCCTGATCGCACCGGATGAAAAAACGTTTGAATATTGCAAAGGCCGCCCCCACGCCCCGAAAGGTGCCCAATGGGAGGCCGCGCTTAACTGGTGGAAAACCCTTTATTCTGATGACGATGCGCACTGGGACAAGGTTGTCACCCTCAAAGGCGAGGACATCGCGCCAGTGGTCACATGGGGCACCTCACCCGAAGATGTGTTGCCCATTACGGCGAATGTACCGGCCGCATCTGACTTTAAAGGCGGCAAGGTCGACGCTGCGCAACGATCACTTGATTACATGGGCCTGACGGCGGGGACGCCATTGACCGATGTCGAAATCGACACTGTGTTCATCGGGTCCTGCACCAATGGCCGTATCGAGGATCTGCGGGCCGCCGCTGCGATCCTGAAGGGCAAGAAAGTCAAAGAAGGGCTGCGCGCGATGATCGTGCCCGGCTCTGGCCTTGTGCGTGCGCAGGCCGAAGAGGAAGGCCTTGCTGATATCTTCAAAGACGCCGGTTTTGAATGGCGTCTGGCGGGCTGTTCCATGTGTCTTGCAATGAACCCTGACCAACTGTCGCCCGGCGAACGCTGTGCGGCAACGTCCAACCGCAACTTTGAAGGCCGTCAAGGCCGGGGCGGACGCACACATCTGATGTCACCCGCAATGGCAGCAGCAGCAGCAATCACAGGCAAGCTCACAGACGTTCGGGAGATGATGTAATGGACAAGTTCGACACACTTACCGGCATTGCTGCGCCAATGCCGATGATCAACATCGACACCGATATGATCATTCCCAAACAATTTCTGAAAACGATCAAGCGTTCTGGCTTGGGCGTAAATCTGTTTGACGAAATGCGCTATGATGACAATGGCGATGAACTGCCCGATTTTGTCTTGAACAAGCCACAATATCGCGAAGCTGAGATTTTGGTCGCTGGCGACAACTTTGGTTGCGGATCATCACGCGAACACGCGCCTTGGGCGATCAAGGATTTCGGCATCCGCTGCGTGATCGCCCCCAGCTTTGCTGACATCTTTTACAACAACTGTTTTAAGAACGGCATCCTGCCGATTGCCCTGCCACAAGATCAGGTTGATCTAGTGATGAAGGACGCTGAGAAAGGCGCTAACGCCCGGATCACAGTCGATCTTGAAACGCAGACCGTCACAACGTCCGATGGCGACATCTTTGCGTTCGAGGTCGACGCGTTCAAAAAGCACTGCTTGATGAATGGCTTGGACGATATCGGTCTGACCATGGAAAAGGTGGCTTCCATCGACACGTTCGAGGCCGCAGCGGCACAAAGTCGGCCCTGGGTCTGACCGCACGGAAGAGCTTCGCTCAACCAAATCCTATAGCCTCACGCGCAGGTTTCGCGCGTCTTGTGGGTGCAGTGAGTACACCCACAAGATGTTGAATGTGCCACTTTCTTGACACCAAGATGATGCAAGAACGCACCACCCTCGCCTTCAAAATGCCGCACCTCTTAAGTCTTCTTAACGAACGGTCTTGAGGAATAAGGCGAAAGAAGGCACAAATTGGGCAAGAATGAGGCAGCGCTCCGGGACCCGGATGCAACAAGTTGGAACAAGCGCGCGACAAAGCATCGTGGCTGGCCAGTTTGGAAGGGCAGAGATTTGATTGGACGGATGACAGGTGCCACTTTGCGTGGCCTTTTGGTTGCTCTGCTTATTGCAACGCCGGCACTCATGCTGCCCGATGTTGCCTCTGATTCAAGCCAAGTAACTGTATTGGTTGCACTCCTCGCCGCCTTTTTGACCTTCGTTGAATACAACTCCACGCTTCCCAGCATTGTTGAATTCCGAGACGCCCCGCCCTTTAACCGCCTGCGTTTTACCGCATTGTTTTTGACTGTGGTCATGCTGTCCGCGATCATCAAGGGCCAGACGGAGCCAACGTTGATGACCGGCGCGTTGACCTCTATCGGAACGATTGTGGGCAATGCGATTGATTTCCCCTATTCTCCAGTCCGGCTTGTCGTCCTGATGTTACCGGAAGGGTCGGATCTGGCTATCGTCCGTTCGGTGCGAACGTCTGCAGGTCTGGCTTACCTCATTTCACTGACGGCTATGACTGCCTTTTTGGTCTTGGTCCGCATCCTTGGTTGGCCAACACGTCGCGGTGCCTTTAACGTGTGGGTCAACCTGCCGTTGTTTGATCCAACCGGTGGCGGCGATGTCTTGTATCGATTGCAGCGTGACGCCCGCATTAACATCGCGCTTGGCTTTCTGCTGCCCTTCATTATTCCCGCTGTGGTCAAAGCGGCCTCTGATCTGGTAGACCCAATCACACTGAGCAATCCGCAAACACTGATCTGGACAATAACCGCATGGGCCTTCCTTCCTGCAAGCATGATCATGCGGGGCATCGCCATGGCGAAAATTGCAGACATGATCGAAGACAAACGCCGCCGCGCCTATGCAAGCGCCGAAGGCGAGGATGGTTTTCAAACCGCTTGATCGCTGTCGCAGTCGCGATGTCGACTGCTTTGCCTGCCATTGCAGAAACACTGCGCGTTGCGACATTTAATACTGAATTGTCGCGCAAAGGTCCGGGATTACTGCTGCGCGATATTCTCAAAGGATCCGATGTTCAGATACTGGCAGTGATGGATACGATCATCGCAGCGAGGCCTGACGTGATTGCCTTGCAGGGGTTTGATTACGACTTAGAAAACGCAGCTCTTAGCGCATTCGCCAACGGACTCAAGGAGCGTGGGCTGGACTACCCATATCATTTCGCGGCACCGCCCAATGCGGGACTGCAAACGGATATCGATCTTGACGGTGATGGCGATCTGAGCGGCCCTGGTGATGCACAGGGGTACGGACGCTTCTTTGGACAAGGCAGCATGGCTGTCCTGTCACAGCATTCGATCAACACCTCCATGGTAAAGGATTATTCCACAATCCTGTGGAAAGAACTTCCCGACAACCTGTTTCCGATGACACAATCTGGCCCATTTCCAAGCGTGGCCGCACATGAGATCCAACGCTTGTCAACAAACGGAATTTGGGTGCTGCCCATTGACCATCCTGAAATGGGACGAATTCACATTTTGACCTTTCATGCTTCGCCACCCGTCTTTGACGGGCCAGAAGACCGCAATGGGCGACGAAATCACGATGAAGTCGCGTTTTGGTCCCATTATCTCGGTGGGGCATTTGGCCCTGCTCCAAATGAGGCATTTATCCTGATGGGAGATGCGAACCTTGATCCGAATCGTGGCGACGGCCGGTCCATAGCGATCCAGAACATACTCAATCATCCTGCCCTTCAGGACCCTGCACCTGCCTCGACAACAGTTGCATGGCCCCAGACCGGAAAAATGCGCGTCGATTATGTTTTGCCATCTCGCGACTGGGCCATCGTCGACGCGCAGGTTGCTCCGGTAAATCAGGCGGCCAGCCGTCACAGTCTGGTCTGGGTCGCTCTCAAGAAACCCTAGGCGTTCTTGACCCTCTGGCCCCGCCACGCTACGCCGCATCTGATAGTTTTTTCAGGAGCGACCCATGGCCAACCCAACCTTGCTTATCCTCGCCGGTGACGGCATCGGACCCGAAGTCATGGAACAGGTCACACGCGTGATCGGCTGGTTTGGCGAAAAGCGCGATCTGCCGTTCAACATCGAACATGATCTGGTTGGTGGCGCTGCCTATGACAAGCACGGCACGCCGCTTCACGATGACACAATGGCCAAGGCATTGGCCGCAGATGCGGTATTGCTGGGCGCTGTCGGTGGACCCAAATATGACGCGCTGGATTTCAGTGTAAAACCAGAACGCGGATTGCTGCGCCTGCGCAAAGAGATGGACCTCTTTTCAAACTTGCGCCCTGCCCAATGTTTCGACGCACTTGCCGATTTCTCATCGCTCAAAAAGGATATCGTTGCCGGTCTTGATATCATGATCGTGCGTGAACTCACCTCTGGCGTTTATTTCGGCGAACCGCGGGGCATATTTGAAGAAGGTAACGAACGGGTTGGCATCAACACCCAGCGCTATACAGAATCCGAGATTGACCGCGTTGCTCGATCAGCCTTTGAACTGGCGCGCCGTCGCGGCAACAAAGTCTGCTCAATGGAAAAAGCGAATGTGATGGAATCAGGGATATTGTGGCGCGAGGTTGTACAGCGCGTGCACGATGCGGACTATCCTGATGTTGAGTTGAGCCATATGTATGCCGACAACGGTGCGATGCAGCTGGTGCGTGCGCCCAAGCAATTTGATGTAATCCTGACCGACAATCTTTTTGGCGATATTCTGTCCGATTGCGCGGCGATGCTGACCGGATCGCTGGGCATGCTGCCCTCTGCGAGTCTCGGCGCGCCAAATGCAGACGGACGGCCCAAGGCGCTCTATGAACCTGTGCACGGTTCAGCACCTGATATCGCGGGTCAGGGAAAGGCGAACCCGATCGCCTGTATTCTCAGCTTTGCCATGGCGTTGCGCTATTCCTTTGACCAGGGTGACGAAGCGGCACGGGTCGAAGCAGCGATAGAGAAAGTCTTGTCAGATGGTGCCCGCACCGCAGATTTGATGGGCGAAGAAGGCGGCACACCAATCAGCACAAGCCAGATGGGTGACGCGATTCTCGCAGCTCTTGAAGAGAGCCTTTAGGCAGTCAGCGCAACTGCGCATTGCGTAAAGGGTAACTGCCGGTTCAGTGCCCCTCGAACTGGCGCACTTTGATCCCTGCCGCCTCAAGATCCTTGCGCACGGACCCGGCGATTTGTACCGCTTCGGGCGTGTCCCCGTGCATGCAAATCGTGTCAATCGGTGTGGGAATATGCTTGCCGCTTTCCGTGATGATCGCGCGCGCCTTTACCATTTCGACCATGCGTTTTCCGGCAAGTGTTGCATCATGGATCACCGCACCGGGCTTTGATCTGTCCACCAATGTTGCATCATCGTTATAGGCTCGGTCGGCGAATATTTCGCTGGCCCATGCACATCCCAATGATTGCGCGGCGCGCTGTTGTGCCGTGGCCGCAAGAACCATGATGATCAGGTCTGGGTCCACGCTCAGCGCCGCTTCGTACAGGTCGCGCGCCATGGTTTCATCTTCGGATGTCATGTTGCCAATCGCACCATGAAGTTTCAAATGCCGCACTTTTGCACCCACCGATTTTGCCATGCCAATGCTTGCGGCAACCTGATAGCGGATTTGGTTTTGCAACGTCGCGCGCGGCACCGACATCCGGTTGCGCCCAAATCCAGCCAGATCCATAAATCCCGGATGCGCGCCAATCCCCACCCCGTTTTGATGCGCAAGCGTCATGGTGGCGGCCATCACATCCGCGTCGCCCGCATGTCCGCCACAGGCGATATTGGCCGACGTCACAATATCCAACAGGGCGGCATCGTCACCCATCTTCCATGGGCCAAAGCTTTCTCCCATGTCGGCATTCAGGTCCACATAAGTCATTTCAATACTCCTCTTGGAATGGGTCCGCATCAGCAGAGACAGCGCCACCAACCAATTGATAGCTAAGCAGATCACGAATGTTTGCCGGGTCACGGACCAATGGCACTACAGACGACGCAAGGCTCTTAAGCTCCTTGAGATAGCGGGATTGCAACGCGACCGCCTGATCCATCTCAATGAATTCAAAGCGGATCGCCGCCCCGGTCTGCGCCTGCGCGATGCGCGGCAGGTCGCAGGGGATCACCGTGCCGATACGCGGATAGCCCCCCGTGGTCTGGCATTCGCACATCAGCACAAACGGGGCACCATCACCGGTGATCTGGATGTCACCCGGCACAATCACTTCCGATACGATGCTAAGCTGCCCGTCGGTTGAAAACCCCGTTCCGTCATGGTCCATGCGGACCCCCATGCGGTTGGCACGGCTGTCCCGTTTGAACGGGGTCTGGATGAACCTTTCCCGGGTTTCCGGCGCGAACGCCTCCGTTTGCATTGATGCAACAACCCTGACAATCCCACCGCCAAAGCGGGTGTCGGCAGGTATTGTCATACCGATATCTTTGCCGCCGTCCTTGCCTACAGGCAGGGTATCACCGCTCTTGAGCGCTTGACCCAATCCCGCGCTTAGGTGGCTGGCGCGGGAACCCATCTGTGGCTCGGTGGCAAATCCACCGCCAACATGCAGGTAGCCATAACTGCCGTTCTGTGCGCCGCCAATCGTCAGGGTGGCCCCGGCGGGCAACATGTGGCTAGCGTTCCAGATCAGCGATTCACCGTCAATATTGGCCGCCATCTTGGCCCCCGTTATGGCGATGCGAATGTCGGTGTCGGACCTGAAACTGCCGCCGGTACCGGCCATCTCAATTGCGGCACCACCAACTGCTTGTCGCAGCAAAGCGGCCCCTTCATAAAGTGCTGTCGGATCAGAAGCTCCTCCGCGCGTTAGCCCCTGAGCGAGATATCCGGGCCGCCCAAGATCTTGCAAACTGAGGGACGGGCCAGCCTGAAGGATCGTCAATGTTGCGGTCATGTCAGAACCTCCATCTCGGCACCGCCATTGCCGGATGTATCCTTGTCTTTGATATCTTTCAGCGCTGCCTCAGATATTGCCGGAAACGTCATTTCGTCACCAGGCGACAGGGCAAAAGGGCACGCGGCGTCAGGTCGAAATGTTCTGAACGCGGTCTGCCCAACGTGCCGCCAGCCTGTTGGTGTCACGTTGGTAAACACAACAAGTTGACGCACCGCCACAACCAGCGCGCCTGCTGGCACGGCTTGGGTCAGTTTTTGTTGTCTGGGAATGTTCCACGTCTCGCTCAACTCGCCCAAATAAGGCTGGCCGGGCGCAAAGCCGATGGTCAGCACCCGGACGCGGGCTTGGGAAAGCTGTTTGATCGCCGTGTCAGGGTCAACGCCTGCGACCTCGGCGGCCTCCTCCAATTGTGGGGCGAGATCAGTGCCATAAACCGTCGGCACATGCCATAATGTACGCCCTTCGGGCAGTGGCGCTGCAAACCAGTTTTGTTGCCTGATAAGCTCGATGAGGCGCTCTTTCATCGCCCCAAACGGTGTGGCGGCAAGGTCAACCTGCAAAAATGCCGAGACAAGGGATGTGCTGGTTTCTGACACCTCGGACCAGTTCTGGCCATCTACTGCCGCACGAAATGCCAGTGCGGCACGGTTGGCAGGTTCGGACAGTTTATCTGCGAAACTGACCAGGATGCCAGACAGCCCCACAGTGCGAATTTTTGGCCAATCAGTCATTGGATAGAGCCTTTGCATAAAGACGAGGTAACAGGATCGGTGTCAGGTACATTGGCAATTGCCAACATCCAATAAATACCATCAGAGGGGCCAGAACATCCGCAGGAAGTGCCACAAGGAACAGTGCAATATTGCGATTGCCAGCACCGATTGCCAGCGGGCCCGCGATCGGACGCAAGGCCGTGCGGCGCAGGACGACTAACGTAAGCCCCTGCAGAACATAGCTGATTGCAAAAGCAAGTACTGCCCATTTGGCAACTGACAAAGGGTCGCTGCGCAGCGCCGGGTTGAGGGCTGCCATCAGTCCAACAACGATAAAGGAAAACGCCAAAACGGATGCCCCATCCAGCGCCCTTACTTGCCCCTCGGTGGGCCGGGAAAATATCCACGCGCGCAGGCAGAACCCCAATGTTGTCGAAATCAATATGACGCCCAGCAATTTCAGCGCAGACAAGATCACTTCGGAAGCGGGGCCAAGCTGTGGGAGCACTGTCAGAACTGGCAGAATGGTCAGCGGGAACGCCGCCGTCCCAAGAACCAGAATTTGCATCATGCGTCCGCCATCCAGCCGTAAGATGAGCGCCAGATTGACGCTGCCAGTGATGGCAGGCGCGGCGCTGGCCAGAACGATGACGAGGGCCGCAGGGGTATCCTGCAACCCAAACACTGTCAGCACGAAAAGCAGCACCAAAGGCACCGCCAATTGCAATACCGCTACGGCGGCCAGTCCCCAGCGCAGATCGCGTGCCGCCCCCATTGCGGCGCGGTGTCCGATGCGCAGCGCCGTGATGGTCAGCAGCGCCGCCACCATATGCGGCAACCAAGGCACCAGTGCGCGCGCCAGTCCCGGCAAAAGCAGCCCCGCCGCCAGGCCCACGATCAGGCACAGTCGCGCATGGGTGGACGCAAGCCAAAGGAAGCGATGCATTGCTTGTCACCCTTACACCGGCCCCTTGCGCAGGTTGTCGGGCAACCAAGTCGCAATTTCCGGGAACCAGATCAGCAGGAACACCATCAGCACCATGATCGCAAACATTGGGAGTGCGGCGCGGGTGATATAGCCCATCTCGTGATCTGTCATGCCTTGCAGCACAAAGAGGTTGAACCCAATCGGCGGCGTGATTTGAGCCATTTCGATTACGATCACAACAAAAATACCGAACCAGATCAGGTCGATACCGGCGTCGCGCACCAAGGGCTCCACCACTGCAATTGTCAGCACGATCACAGAAATTCCATCCAAAAACATGCCCAGCACGATGTAGAACACCAGCAAAGCCATCAGCAGCTGAAACCGGGTCAGACCCATCTCTGCGATCATTTCCGCCAACGCGCGGGGCAGTCCGGTGAACCCCATTGAAAGTTTCAAAAACGCAGCACCCGCCAGAATCAGCGCAATCATCGCAGAGGTGCGCATCGCACCCATCAGGCTGTCGCGGAAACTGAGCCAGTTCAGTGACCCCTGAAAGAGCGCGAGCGTCAATGAACCGATTACACCAATTGCAGCGGCCTCGGTTGCGGTGGCAAAGCCAAGGTACATAGACCCGATGACAACGGTAATCAGGGCGAAAACCGGTATCAGGAACCGCGAATTTCGCAGCTTTTCGGCGAATGACATGGCCGGTTCAACAAGGGGTTTCCAATCCTTGGAGGTCCAACTGTAAATGGCGAGGTAGCCCATGAACATCGCCGCCAGCACGAGACCCGGTATCACGCCGGCAAAGAACAGTTTGGTGATGCTTTCATTCACCGTGACGCCATAGACAATCAGTGCCAGCGACGGTGGGATCATCAGACCCAGGGTCGCCGCACCGGCAAGCGTGCCAATGATCATTTTTTCGGGGTAATTCCGGCTGCGCAGCTCAGGAATCGACATCTTGCCAACGGTGGTCAACGTCGCGGCGGATGAGCCAGAGACGGCGGCGAACACGGTGCAGCCGACAATATTGGTATGCACCAGGCCACCCGGCAACCGCGCCAGCCAAGGGGATAGCCCCTTGAACATGTCCTCGCTCAATCGTGTGCGGTACAGGATCTCACCCATCCAGATGAACAGCGGCAGCGCAGTTAACGTCCAGCTCGAGGAGGACGCCCAGATCGTGGTGATCATGGCGTCACCGACAGGGCGTGTGGTAAAAAGCTCCATCCCGACCCAGGCAACACCCATCAAGGCAAGCCCGACCCAGACGCCGGTGCCAAGCAGGAAGAAAAGGACAAAGAGGAAAAGGATGATGGCATAAATCTCGGTCATGGCATCATTCCCCAAAACTTTGATCGACAATGTCCCGGGTGATCCGGTGATCCCCTTTGACGATGACGGAAACAAGATTGTCGATCAGGGCGACTGTCAGGATTGCACCACCAAGGACCATGACAGATTGCGGTATCCAGAGTTGCGTCGCATCTTGATCCTGGCTGATCTCTTTGAATTTCCACGACCAATAGACAAACCAATAGGCGTAGTAGGTGAAATAGGCCGAAATTGCCGCCGCAAGGCCAAAGCACCAGATTTCAAGCAAGCGTTTTGGCCCGACTGAAAGTGAATTAAGCAAGATCGAAACGCGGATGTGCGCGCCCCGGTTCAATGCGTTGGCAAAGGCAAGGAAACTGGCACCGGCCATGGCATAGCCCGCATAACTTGCCGCACCCGGAAAGACGGCACCCGTCCAGCGCGCGACCATTTGTGCAACGATCAGCAGCAGAATGGTGACCAGACAAAGCGCCGCGACGGCCCCCGCAGCAACATAGATAAAATCAAGAAATTTGCGCAGCATTGTCATCGTCCCGCCCCCGCATGGATCAATTGAAAATGGCGGCGCTGTGATCCGCGCCGCCATCTTGTTCTGGGATTACTTCATCGCTTGGAAGTCATCGACAATCGCTTTGCCGTCGTCTCCGGCGGCTTCAAGCCATTCTGCCGTCATGGTCGCGCCTACTTCGCGCAGGCCAGACATCAGCTCTTCGCTGGCGGGACCAACTGCCATGCCACCTTCGCGCAGACCGTCATAGGTGAACTGGGTGTAGTCCTTGGAGGCTTGCAAGCCGCGTGCTTCGGCCTCAGTGGCGCAGGTATTGATGATCTGTTTGTTGGCGTCAGAAACACCGCTCCAGACATCGGCATTCACCATCACATAGTTACGTGGCAACCATGCATCGACTTCATAATAATGCGTCAGGCTTTCCCAGACTTTTTGATCGTATCCTGTGGCACCTGATGAAATCATCGATTCCGCAACCCCAGTGGCAAAGGCCTGACTGACTTCTGCAGCCTCAATCGTAACGGGGGCCATGCCGGTTAATTCCGCCAGACGGGCAGTAGTGTTGTTGTAGGACCGGAATTTTACGCCTGCCATATCTGCGACCGAATTCACTTCTTTCTTGAAGTAGAGGCCTTGTGGCGGCCATGGCACGTTATAAAGAAGGTGCAGGTTCTGCTCCTCCAATACCGCTTCGACTTTGGGCTTGGCTGCTTCCCAAAGTTTACCGCTGTCATCGAAAGACGGCGCAAGGAACGGGATGCTGTCAAAGCCGAAGACGGCGCTTTCGTTCTGGTGGCCAGACAACAGCCGCTCGCCAATCTGTACCTGACCGGTCTGGATGGCCCGTTTGATATCCGCACCAGCAAAGAGCGATCCGCCGGGATGAACCGTAATCTCAATTTCGCCGCTTGTGCCATCGGTGACGCATTGGGCAAATGTCACACCGTTCTCAGAGTGAAAGTTGGATGCCGAATACGCCATTGGCATGTCCCACTTTTCGGCCGCGAATGCAGGAAGTGCGGTTGTGAATGCAAGTGCCGCCGTTGCCACACCCGTCATTAGTTTTGCAGTTCGTTTCATTGATCTTCTCCCAGTTGGTTTTATGCAGCGCCAAAGCGTTGCGGGTGATACGCGGTCAGGTCGGTGTTGGTTGGCTGACCCGTGATCAATCCGGCGACCAGTCGGCCCGTTTTTGGCCCGCCCGTCAACCCGATGTGGTGATGCCCGAAAGCAGTGAAGACCCGAGATTGTCCAACTTCCCCGATCAGGGGAAGGCTGTCACTGGGGGCGGGTCGATGCCCCAGCCATTCAATTTCATTGCTTGCTGTCAGTCGTGGAAAGGTCCGTTTTACTTGTCTGCGCAACAGGTCAAGCGGTGCCTTTGAAGGGCCTGCATCCAACCCGCCAAATTCGACAATACCGGCGCACCGCAAACCTTGTGCCATAGGTGTCGCGACGAATTTTCCACTGGCGATCATGAACGGGCGTGAAGGACCGCCCGATGCCCCTTCAAACACGATGTGATATCCACGCTCCGCCTCCAAGGGCACGTTCAGCCCAAGTTTTTGCATCATCGGTCTTGACCAGACACCCGTGGCAAGCACTACATCATCGCAGGCAATTGTACCTTGTGTTGTGTGCACGCCCTTGACCGAGCCACTGCTCAGATCGAAATCCTCTACTTCCGTCTGCATGATCTTTCCACCACGTTCGGTGAACGCCTTTGCCAGTGCCTGAACATAGCCGCCGGGATCACGGATAAATCCATGTTCTTTCATGCAGGCCACAAAAGTGATGTCAGGCCCAAAGGATGGTTCGTATTCATGCACTGCGCCTCCTTCGATGATCTCAGGGACAAACCCCGCATCAGACCGAAGCGCCCAAGTGTAGCTTTCCGCATCAAATGCGGCACGGTCATGGTAAGCAAAGCAATAGTCGCTTTCAGTGACCCAATCCCCCAGCCCCAATTCATTACATAGGCTTTTGTGTTGCTCGACACTGTCCGAAACAATCGGGATCAATCCCTTGGCGATCCGGCGGGTGTCGGCATCGTTCGCGTTGCTCATGTAACGCCGGAGCCACGGCAGAAGTCGGGGCAGATAGGACCAGCGCAGGAACAACGGGAAATCACGGTCCAAAAGCATACCGGGCGCTTTTCGGGCCAGGCCGGGGGCCGTAACGGGCACCATCGAACAGGCGGCAAGCACGCCTGCATTGCCATGCGATGTTCCGGATCCTGGCTTTGCGCGCTCAACCAGGGTAACATCTGCACCTGCCCTGCGCAGCCAAATGGCAGTGGAAACTCCAACAATTCCCGCACCAATGACAACGACGTGTCGCGTCATGGGGCCGCCAGTATATCTATTGGGTGTGTCACAGCTTGATTCCTTTCCAGTATACTTGCACAAAAATACAAATCGTCAACAAAATGTTTGTAAATTGTTATCGTAGGGATTGTAGCGCTTGATGCGGCTCTCAATCAACGGCAGGCTGACTGAGCAAGGGATGGATAGTGCGATGGGCCAAGAGGATCACGCCAGATTGGGTATACTGATGCTGGATACGCTGTTTCCGCGTATCCTTGGGGATGTCGGGAACCCGGACAGTTGGCCGTTCCCAGTGCGGTATGCGGTGGTTCCCGGTGCTACACCCAGCGCGATTGTATGCGATGACGTCGAACCATTTGTGCAGGCCTTTATTGAAACAGGTCGTGATCTGGTTGCTTCGGGCTGCACCGGCATTGCCACTACCTGTGGATTTCTAGCTTTGATCCGCCCGAGACTGGCGACAGCACTCAAGGTCCCGGTTGCTGCGTCAGCGCTTGAACAGGTCGCTCAGGTGCAGGCGATGCTGCCACCCGATCAGATGGTCGGTATTTTGACAATCTCGGCTGCAACACTAACGCCCGCACATCTGGAGGCCGCAGGCGTCCCACCACACTGTCCTGTGCAAGGGACCGATGGCAGCAGCTTTTCCAAATCCATCCTTGGCAATCTGACAACTTTGGATGTTCCTGCTGCCAGACAGGACATGGTACGTGCAGCCCTGCAATTAATTGCGGACCACCCAAATGTGGGTGCAATCGTTTTGGAATGCACCAATATGGTCCCATATGCACCGGATATTGAGCAAGCAACGGGGCGGCCCGTCTATTCGATATTTACGTACCTCAGTTGGTTCCACGCTGGTCTACGGCCCCGTGTCTTTTAGCCCCGCAAGTCTTCCAGAATCAGATCGCTGGCTTTCTCTCCTATCATGATCGCTGGCGCATTTGTGTTGCCTGAAACGATCTCGGGCATGATTGAGCAATCGGCCACACGTAAGCCCGCGATGCCATGAACCCGCAAACGCGCATCAACAACCGCATCCTTGCCCTGACCCATTTTACAGGTCCCCGTCGGGTGATAAATCGACGCCGTATTGTTCCGCGCCCAGTCAAGCGTCGCGTCGTAGTCATCCATGTCAAGGCTCGCATGCGGACGGTATTCCTGTGAAATCTTTGACGTCAGAGGCGCATGCCGTGCAATTTTTCGCGCGATATTGACGCCCGCCACAACGGTGCGGCAATCCGTTTCGGTGGCGAGGTAATTTGGAATTATCTTTGGATATGTGCGCGGTTCGGCACTGCCCAACCTGATTTCACCCCGGCTTTCTGGACGCAACTGACAAACCGACATGGTAAAGGCCGAAAACTTGTCCGCACCCTTGCCAGGGTTTTCCGCAGACAGTGGCTGCACATGAAACTGAATGTCAGGGGTCTCCAGTTCATCTCGGGTTTTCATAAAGCCAGTGGCGAGGCTGGCCGCCATGGTCATCGGTCCAGACCGGAACATCGCGTACTTCAGGGCAATCCGGGCCTGGCCATATAGGCTGCTGACTTCATCATTCAACGTCGGCTCATTACACTTATAGACCAATCGCGCTTGCAGGTGGTCCTGCATGTTCTTGCCAACGCCTTTGAGGTCCTGTTGCACCTCAATGCCATGTTCTGCCAATTGGGCCGCTTCGCCAATTCCCGATAACATCAAGAGCTGCGGTGAATTGATCGCACCGCCACACAAGATGATCTCGCGTCCGGCCTTAATCGTTTGGACGTTGCCACTTTGGTCAGTGTAGGTCACTGCAGTTGCCTGTTTGTCTTTGATGACCAGCTTGTCCACTTGGGCGTGGGTGATAATCTTGAGGTTCTCACGGCTTTTTACCGGATTAAGATAGGCCACAGCGGCGCTGCACCGGCGTCCGTTCTTTGAGGTCAGTTGAAAGAAACCAACGCCTTCCTGATCTGCACCATTGTAATCGGGATTGAATTTATACCCCGCCGCTTGTGCAGCTGCGACCCAGGCATCGGTGATCGGCCGCTGGATGCGCATGTTGCTGACGGAAAGCGGCCCTTGATCGCCATGAAACTCATCAGCCCCGCGTTCGTTCTTTTCCGCACGTTTGAACAGGGGCAACACATCGTCCCATCCCCATCCCGTATTCCCCATCTGACGCCAGCGGTCATAGTCTTGTGGTTGCCCACGCACATAGAGCAATCCGTTCAGCGAAGATGATCCGCCCAGAACCTTGCCGCGGGGCCACTCAATTGATCGACCGTTCAGCCCCGGATCAGGTTCGGTTTTATAACACCAGTCAACCTTTGGATTGTGGATCGTTTTGAAATATCCAACTGGAATATGGATCCACGGGTTCAGATCGCGACCCCCCGCTTCCAATAGAATCACCTTGTTTTTTGGATCTGCGCTGAGCCGGTTTGCTACAACACATCCTGCAGAACCTGCGCCAATAACGATGAAATCTGCTTCCATTTCAACTTTCCCCCGGTTGCTTGCAGAAAATTCTATACAGAAGCACAAAACCATACTAGTCTTTTTTGAAACAATAAGTCTCATTAATTAAAAAACTACTCAACTGGGAGGAACCAAAATGAGTTTACAACGGAAACTGAAAGGCATTTCACGCCGCGATCTATTCCGGGTCGCAGGGCGTTATGGAATGAGTTCGACCTTGCTGGCTGCGGGCGGTTTTGGTGGGGCGATGAGCCTTGCAAATCTCGCAAGCGCTGCGGAATCGACTTATGAAAAGCGTTTCGCCAAGGAAGCGAAGTTCACTTTCAAATTCGGTGCGTCCGGCTTTAACGCCCGTAACCTGTTGATTGAACGCGCTGGCGCATTGGAATTTGCCCGCGATCTGGAAAGCCGCACAGACGGCGAAATCCGGGTTGAGTTCATCGGCGATAACCAGATCTGTGGCCAGACGTCTTGCGTTGAAAAAACGCAGCAGGGCATTGTCGATATCTATGCTGCGTCTACGCAGAACTCTGCGGGTGGTGCACCGTATCTGAACGTGTTGGACTATGCCTACATGTTCCCGTCACGCGCGGCCCAGTATCACTTCCTCTATTCTCCCGAATCAGTCCCTTTGTTGCGGGACCCCTACGAAAAGCGCCACGGCCTGAAATTCCTGTTCAGCCATTGCGAACTGCGCGGCATCCAGATGGGCCTGAAGTATAAGGATGCGCCAACCATCACGACTCTTGAGGAAATGTTTGGGACCAAGAACCGCGTTACAGGGACTCAACTGGGCCGCATCGCGATGGAAGCGCTGAACCTGAACCCAGTGCCGGTGGCGTGGGAAGAAACACTTGATGGCTTGAAGCAGGGCCTCATTGATGGTGCGGAAACATGGGCATCTGCAGTTGCTTATGCGAATATGTCGCCAGTGGTTTCACAGTCGGTTGACCTGAAATTCTTCTGCGGCACTGAGCATACGGCGATGTCTGTCAAGGCGTTCGACAGCCTTGATGGTGCCTTGCAGGATGCGGTGATGGAATCGTCCTATCTGGCGCAGGTTCACGTGCAAGCGGCGAACGAAGCGGCGCTGGTTAACACCGTTGGACATTCTGATCCACAATTGCCCGGAACGATCTTTGCACAAAACGGGGTTCGCAACGCATTCCTTGCCGATGACCAGATCAAAATGGCCGAGGAAATGTGTTCGCCAGAATTCCAGCCACAGCTGTGGGAAGACTGGCGCGAGCGGCTTAACGCTTGGTCCGGTGGCCGCGACACATATCAGGAAATCTACGACATCGCACGGCAGATTCCGAAAGATACGCTGGCAGAAAACGTTGAGCCCCGCCGCTGGTGGAAAAGCTGATAGAAGCTTCGTAAATCAAAGGTCGACCTGCGCAGGCGGGTCGGCTTTTCTTTATCAAAAAACGCTTTTCGGATCGACCAACAGCTGCAGATAGCGCAGCATGGGGTCTAGAAACGAGCCGTTTCAAACAAGGGGGGATGCCTTGATGTCGATATGGGCCGAAGTAGCAGAAGTGTTTTCTGCATTGTTTTCCGGCAGCGCATGGAAAATGAAGGACGCTTTTAACGCGGATGGGATGTGGCTGTTCAGCTTTTTTGCCACCGTTATCGGCGGCATTCTGGCAAACCTTTTTTACAAGGCACTACCGTTTGTTGATCGCCATCTTGAGCGGGGCATTTCGGTTGTCGCCTATCTGATGATCGCTGGCATCATCTTTTGGGGCGTGATCGACCGCTTTTGGTTTTCGCGCCAATGGGCGGGATCAACCACAGTGCCACCGTTCCTGTTTATGATCATGGCGTGGTT
Source organism: Sulfitobacter sediminivivens (assembly GCF_042611115.2). Taxonomy (NCBI): domain Bacteria; kingdom Pseudomonadati; phylum Pseudomonadota; class Alphaproteobacteria; order Rhodobacterales; family Roseobacteraceae; genus Sulfitobacter; species Sulfitobacter sediminivivens. The sequence continues at coordinate 119,669 of NZ_JBHGAR020000007.1, read as the reverse complement.
CGGATGCTCTTATAACGTCAAACTGCGCACCCACCTTAGCTTTAGCGAATTTCGCAGCAAGATGTCTCCTCCTGCGCAGATGGCCGCGCTGACAATGGATGCGCTGTTATGGCTGGGCTTTTGCTGGATCGCGATTACCACATCCTTGCGGTTCACAGCCTATTCCGCCGACAACTTCCAACTCGTCGACGGCGTGGATGATACCATGAAGTGGTGGTTCTACGTGACCGTGCCACTGGCCTTTACCCTGATGTCAGGCCGCGTTGTCGGCAACTGGCTGGAAGACTGGCACAATTACCGGACCGGTCAGGAAATCATTAAACAAGCTGTCATTGGCGGAGAAGCGTGATGTCTGATGCATCGTGGATTACCCTAATTTCCCTGGGCGTAACGGTTGTCTTTATGCTTGGCACGCCAGTGCTGTTGGTCATCTTTTACTGGGTGATTGGCTGTAGTTTTGTGATCGGGCTGCAATTAGACAACACAGGCAACGAATTGCTGAATGTGTTCAACAAGGGCTTTGCCCTTCTTGCGATGCCATTGTTCATCCTGACCGGGGATTTGATTAACCAATCCGGAATCGCCAGACGATTATCGGACTTTGCCTATGCATGTCTCGGATGGCTGCGTGGTGGGCTTGCCATGGCCGCAATTGCCGCCTGCGGATTGTTCGCTGCGATCTCAGGGTCCAACTCGGCCACGACGGCAACCATCGGTTCAATGTTGCACCCTGAAATGGTCAAAGGTGGCTATGACGAAAGGTTCTCTGCGGCAACCGCTGCGGCGGGCGGTACGGTAGGGATCATCATCCCACCGTCGATCATCTTCATTGTTTATGGGTTCTTGATGAACCTCTCAATTTCGGAACTGTTCGTTGCGGGCATCGTTCCGGGTAGCCTGATGGTTCTGGCGATGATGACGGCGGCGTTTATCATCTGCACATTGAATGGCTGGGGTTATCTGATCAAACTGTCCATCTCTCGTGTCATCAAAACGGCAATCGGTGCCTGGTTGGGCTTCTTTGCGATCGGTCTGGTGCTTTGGGGCATTTATTCGGGCAAATTCTCTCCGACGGAGGCGGCCGGGGTAACAGTGGGTTTCTGTATCATCGTCGGTATGATCTGCCATCCGCTCAACAAAATAATGGGAGGCGACAAAGACACGCCTGTGACTGAAAAAAACATGATGTCCATGTTTGTGGTTGAGGGGTTCACGCTGCTTCAGGTGCCCAAAATTGTGACCCGATCCGCACAGATCACCGGCATTCTGGTTCCTCTTATCGCGGTTTCAGTCGCGATGCAGCAAGTTATGTCAGCATTGGGTGCCAAGGAATTCATCGGCGATTTCGTAACCGGAATGGGTGGGTATTATGCCGTGCTGTTCACGTCGATGGCGATTGTTTTTGTAGCTGGGATGATCCTGGAAAGCCTTCCAGTGACGATCATTCTGGCACCGATCCTTGCGCCAATCGCTGCATCAGTCGGTGTTGATCCGATCCACTTTGCGGTGATTTTCCTTGTTGGTGCGTCTATTGGTTTCATTACACCGCCCTATGGTTTGAACCTTTATGTGGCAAGTGGCGTAACAGGCGTGCCGTATTTCCGCCTGCTTCGATATATTGTGCCATATCTCATCGCCCTGATCAGTGTGTGGTTTTTAGTGGCGTTGACACCGCAATTGGCCTTATGGCTGCTGCAGTGACTTATTTCGAAGGTGTAGGAACATGGCAGATGCCGGCAGGTCAGATACCACAATACCGACAAATCTGAGGTTGCTGTTTCTGCTGGAAGAAATTGCGAGGGTCGGGGTACCACTAACCCCGACCGCCGCAAACGAAGTTCTGGGGCTGCCTAAACCGACAATACACAGGTTGTTTCATCGCCTCGAAGAAGAAGGTTTTTTGCAGCGGGATATTGACGGGCGATCTTATTCGGCCGGACAACGACTGCGGAAGATGTCAGTCAACGTGCTGTCTTCTTCTCGGGTGAGGACTGTGCGATTGGCCGTTCTGAATGCGCTGACCGAAGATGTGGGCGAAACCTGCAATATCGCAACGCCAGACCGGGATGGTATGGTCTATCTTGACCGTGTTGAGACGAAATGGCCGCTGCGTATTCAGTTGCCTATTGGAACGACGGTACCGTTCCACTGTACTGCCAGCGGAAAAATGTACCTGTCGTCACTCGACCCCCGTCATTTGGCAAAGTACTTGTCGGCGGCAATTCTGGACCAGCATACGACGAAATCCATGACTGATCCGCAGGCGCTTCTGGAAGAAATTGAACTGACCCGCGAGCGGGGCTACTCAACTGATAATGAGGAATTTATGGATGGTATGGTCGCAATTGCGGTCCCAATCCACGATAATCATGGCCGGCTGATGTCGACGCTGTCGGTTCATGCCCCGACCCAACGGGTGACGCTATCGGATTTGGAGCAACACCTAGATCTTTTCAGGCAAGCGGCAGCGGATTTGTCCGAGCTGGTTCTGCGCTAGGCAGGATCGCGCAACCACCCGTCGTCAAATGCAAGCTCGTTGACGCCGGCCAAATGGGTCAGCCGCCCCAGCTCCGCCTCGAACGCGCGTTGTTTTGCATTGCTCCATCGAACTTTTGGCTCTGGCCAAAGAGCTTTTACACGTAATGTATCCGCGTCGCGGAAAGCTTTCATATCCACGCGCGCAATCAGCCTGTCACCTTGCAAGATGGGAAAGACATAATAGCCAAAGGTCCGTTGCGGAGCGGGGACGAACATCTCAACCCGGTAGTTAAAACCAAACAGCCGTTCGGCGCGTTTGCGGTCCCGCAGTGCGGGATCAAAGGGGCTGAGCACCCGCAAGCGGTTGGTTGGTGCCACTTCAATAGCAGGGTCTTCGTCAATTCCCGGACGGGCGTAGCTGATTTTCATCCTGCCGTCCGCGCCGGTAATCATTATCTGCTCAAGTCGGCCAGCGCGCTTTTCGGCTTCACACCAATCACGCGCCTCTGCAGGCGTGATATGCGCCCAAAAGGCGGCCAATTCCCCGTGCGTCGCAAAACCAAGACGCGCCAATGCCTGATCACAACACCAGTTAATCGTTTGTTCGACATCAGGTGCCTGGGATGAATCACGCAGACGCGCCTCCAAAACCCGTTCAGTCAGATCATAGCGTTTCTGGAAGCCTTCCCGCCCGACCACACACAACGCACCGCTGCGCCACAGATATTCCAGCGCGGTTTTGGAGGGATGCCAGTCCCACCATCCCCCTGATCCACGGGCTTCGCCTTTGCCAACGTCCGAAGAGCTGACTGGGCCATACTCGCGGATCTGATCAAGGATTGTTTGGAATTGCGCCTCGAACCCTGCACGTCGATCGTGCTGCCAGCGCGCTTTGAGCCGTTCCGCATCGCGCTGTCGGCGCAGATGCCAGTTTGGGTAGAACGCAAGCGGGATCACGGCCGCATCATGGGTCCAATGCTCAAAAAGCGTCCCGTCCCGTTCATAAAGCGTTTTTAACGCTTTTGGCCGATATCGCGGGCGTCTTGAAAACAGGATCAGATCGTGGGCGCGGGCGACGGTGTTGATGCTGTCAAGTTGAACAAATCCAAGAGATTTGATTAGGCTCAGCAATTCAGACCCGGAGGCGGGGCCCTGTGGCGTCTCGGACAGATGATGCCGGTCCAGAAATATCCGCCGCGCGTCTCTGTTACTCAGTATCGCTGGTGTCATTTTCTGCGGTTGCGGCGCAGAGTATCCCCGAATGATAGGGTTGGTTTCAAGGTCACCTGATTGGCAAAGTCAGGATCAGGGGTATCGGAGGTGCTGTTGAGAATGATATGTGCAGCGGTCTGACCAATCTCGATCCGGCAGGCATCCATCGTGGCCAATTGCCGGGGCAGGCCTTGCAACAATTCCACGCCATTAAAGCCAGCAAGCCCGATTTGCTCAGGAATATCGATGCCCTGATCAAGCAGATATAACAATCCACCCGCGCCGATCATGTCATTTGAATAATAAAGAAAATCCAGGTCAGGCGATCGTTCGAGCATTTCCTGGGTCATCTCTCGGCCTTTGGCGAGCGCTGAGCCGCCAGAATAAAAGACACGGTCCTCGATCTCGATGCCAGCCTTGGCAAGGCCTTCCGTGAACCCTTCGAACCGCTTGCGCGCACGGTGGTCCAGCGGCATTTTGGTGCCCATGAACCCAATACGTTCATACCCTTCTTTCAGGATCGCATCCGCCATCTGACGGCCCGCCCGCCGATGGGAAATACCCACCATAGCGTCAACCGGCGTACCATCGACATCCATAATCTCGACCACTGGAATCCCCGCATTTCGCAGCATCGCACGGGTCGCGTCAGAATGCTCCAAGCCAGCAATGATCACGCCGGAAGGCCGCCAGGATAACATCTCATAAAGCACGCGTTCTTCTTTTTCCGGCATATAGTCAGTGACGCCGACGACAGGTTGCAACGGGGTGTCCTCAAACACCTGATTGACGCCATTCAGGACTTCGGGAAAAACCATGTTGCTGAGCGATGGTATAATGACCGCAACCAGATTGACACGCTGCGAGGCCAGCGATCCTGCAATCTGATTGGGCACATACCCAAGCGACTTTGCCGCCGCGAGCACGCGATCGCGCGTCGCCTCGGACACATCACCGCGTTTTCGCAAAACCCGGCTGACGGTCATTTCAGAAACGCCACAGGCATCAGATACATCGCGGAGCGTCAGCGGGCGCTGCTTTGGTCTTGTCACTATGGTAATCCTGAATTGTTGACTTAACGTAGCGCAGGTCAGACCCCGGTATCAAGCATCTGTCGCGATTTGATAGATCGGGTCATGACAACTGCCTAAAGGTATTCTAATCAGGACACGGCGGTCCCGTGGCTCAACTGGATAGAGCAGCCCCCTCCTAAGGGGCAGGTTATTGGTTCGAATCCAATCGGGGTCACCAAAAACACCTTTAAAATATGGCTTATTTACAGGACTTTGTGCAGGAGCTTGCAGAAAGTCCCGTGAGCTTTCGCGCCGAATTCGGCGGCAATGGCGGAAATCTCGTACAAAACCTGTACAAAATTCGCACGTACTTGCGGCTTTTGGGGTGCTCCAATGAGCTGGCGGGTTGCGAACACATGCGCGGAACGGAAGTTCGGTAGCGCAACACGCAAGCAGATCATTATGTTTCTGGCCGACAAGGCCAGCGATGATGGTTCGGGCATCTGGTGTTCCAAGGGAACAATTCAGCGGCATACGGAGCTGGGGGAGACCACAGTCAAGCGAACAGTGCGCGAGTTCTTGAAGGAAGGCATCCTGATCGAGACCGGCGCACGCACCTGCAAGAACGGTTTCACCGTCGTCTACCGGATCGATCTGGCCAAGGTTGAGGCGCTGGAACCGACCGCAGAGCCCGAGACTGAGACGGGGTCCACAGTGGCCCCCGTTCAGTCTGGACCCGGTACGGGGGCCACTGTGGCCGGGGTACCGGGGCCACCACGGCCCCCAAACCATCCTAAAACCATCCTTAAACCACCTACGCGCAGGCGCGAGGCGGCAGTGGATGAAGAGGCTGAGAAGATTTTGGCAGCCTATCCACCGGACCGGCTTCGCAGTGAAGCGGCCTGCCTTGCCCAGATCAAAGAGGCCATGAAGGTCGGGATCACGCCGGAGGACTTGCGGCAGGCCGTCCAAGCCTACGCGACCGATAGCGCTGGTTTCACCCTTTCGAAAGTCTGCTTTTCCGACAACTGGTTTCAGTCGCGGCGCTGGCAGGCCTATGTCGAGAAGCAAGCGGCAGACCGCGAAAAGACTGCAGTGTTGGAGGCCGATCACCATGCACGGCTGGCCTGCTGGATCAGTGATCGTAGCCCAATGTGCAAACACATCACGGCCCCGCAAGTCACGGCATTGCTGGCCTCAAAGCTGGTGACGCAGGCCCAAATTCAAGCCGCAGGCCTCAGATCATGACAGCAACCGATCCCACCGAAGAGCAAACAGCAAGGCGACCCATGTCATACGCTGGCGCTGCTGACACGGGACCTTGCGAGGGGCGGCAAGCCTCCCCTTCGAACCCCACCGGCGCTGGCAAAGCCCGCACCAAAGAGCCGCTGACCGAGACCTTCGTCTTCCGGTGCACAGCGGCAGAGAAGGCCCAGTTGCGCGCTAAGGCTGAGGCTGCTGGCCTCCCTGCCGCGACCCTTCTGCGCGAGGCTTTGGGCCTGACTGAGGCCCGTCGTCGCAAGCCCATCCCCCGCGTCGATCCGGCGCTGGTGCTGGCCGTCGGGCGCATCGGCGGCAACCTCAACCAGATCGCTCGCTGGCTGAACCGTTCGATGCTGACGGGCCGCACTGACCTCGACGCGCTCACTGTCGCCCGCCGCCTTCTAACCATCGAGCGCCAGCTCGCCCAGATCATCGAGACGGCGCGCCGATGCTGATCAAGTTCTTCCGCAATGGCAAAGGCGCGGGCGCGGGTCCGGTCGGCTACCTCGTGGCGGATAAGGTGCTGGCCTATGACGACAACCGCGACCTGATCCACGATGCCGACGGCGAGCCAATGTCAGTCACACGGAAGCCATTACCAGAGGTCTTGCGCGGCAATCCCGACCGCACCGAAGCCCTGATTGATGCCAGTCGCCACGAGTGGACCTACCGCGCGGGCGTGATCAGCTTTGCCGCCGAGGATGCCCCGACCGAGGAGCAGCAGGCCGAGGTCATGGACGGTTTTGAGCGTCTGGCCTTCGCGGGGCTGGACCCTGAGCAATATGAGGTGCTCTGGGTCCGACATACCCACGAAGACCGTGTCGAGCTTCACTTCTGCACGCCGCGCCTGGAGTTGACCTCGGGGCGCAGCCTGAACATCGCGCCGCCAGGTTATGAGAAAGCCTTCGACAGCCTGCGCGACGTGATGAACCAGCGCCACGGCTGGGCCGATCCGATGGAACTGGAACACACACAAGAGGTCCGCGACACCATCGAGACCCCAACTCGCGCCCAGGGTCGCGACGAACTGCACGCTTGGATTCTGGATCAGGTCAGCGTCGGCTACGTCACTGATCGCGCGAGCATGCTCGATGCGCTCGCTGAGGCGGGCTTCGACATCCCGCGTGCGGGCAAAGTTTATCTCACAGCCAAAGACCCCGACACCGGCGAGCGCTGGCGTTTGAAAGGAGAGATTTTCCATGAAGACTGGCAAGCCGACCCGGCTGAGCGAGAAGCTGAACGCAGAACTGGACACGATCCGGCAGGACTACGCCGCCTCGATGGCATCCCAGCTAGAGAGCTTCAGGACCAATTTGAGCGCCATTGCGACCAGCGCGCAGCGTACAATCGAGATCGATACCCGCACCTTTCTGCAACAGAACAAGAGCTGGCTGACGATTTCGCCCTGGCTGATCACGGGGATGTTCTTGGCGGGGATCGCCTCGATGATGGCCGCGAGCTTGCTTTGGACGCAGATGCTGGCCAGCTCGGAGATGACGGAGCTGGGGCTGACGCGGATCGACAGGGAGGACGGGACATGGCTGGTGCTGGACCCGACCAAGACGCGCCTGAGGACCTGCACGCTGGGCGGCAGATCAGTGACCTGCATCAAGATCGAGGAGAATTAGATGACGACACCCCTGACAGCATTGGAACGCGACTTGCTCGCCTGCGTCGAGCGGTTGGTGACGGCCTGCGAGTTCTCAGCAAAGGAATTGAGCGGGTTAGAGGAACGCTCGACGACCAAGATGCAGAGCCAGATCGATGGATTGGCCGCCTGCGTGTCGGTGCTCATTCAATCGCAAACGGCGTCCGTGGCTGCGTTGCACGGCTTGCTGAACGAGGGATCGAACTACGGGAGGCTGCGTACGCAACTAGAGACGAGCTTGAAATTAGTGAAGACCGCAGAAGAGAGGTTGAGACAGAACTAGAGACGCGGGAGGTCGAGATGGATCGAGGGCTGACGCATTAAGTGGAGGTGTAGTTCGCCAGGGCGGGACCACTAGCTCACCTATTGCGGCTGTGCCGGGAGCCGTCTTTGAGGTTCCTGAAAACGGCCATTCTTTTGTAACGGTATCAACCTAAGCCTTTCGCAGCTCATTTGTTACTCTTTGAACCTTTGCAGGCGCTCAATGTATGCATCTGGAAGGCCAACTTCTCGAGCGGATTTTACTATCAAGTCGACGTACTCTGTGTCCGGGGGAGGGGGGGCGTCTTCAGGGAAAGCGATGTGTGCCGCACATACTATGCTATCTCCGAATTCATTAACTATAATGACCGGTTGACGTTGATAAGCTTCCCTGTCTTCGATTTCGTCCATTCTATCAAGTTGCGAATTTGACATCGAATAGATTACACCATGGACGGAAGACCCTGGAGCCCGATGGACACTTGCAACTGCGCCAGGGCGGTATGATCCTTTTCGGCTAAATACCATATCGTGGCCATTTAAGGTGCCCTTTCCGATAAAATCCACATCGCCCACTCGTTCTTCGATCTGGGACTTGCTCATATTGGATCCGTACGAAAAATATAGAATCTTCTTAGATATCCATACTTTAGCTAAGTCGGGGGTCGAGATTTGAAGTGCAGCTTTACTGCTTGCCAGATCAGCTACCCGAGCAGCCAAATGCTCGGCAATCGGCCTTGATCGCTCAATAAAAACAGCAGTGCCCGCTAGACCCGTTTCCTTACCGAGTATCCGCCTACGAGTTGTTAGCATGGTTTCAACGACGCATTTCCTCGGGTTATTGGGGTCAATCACGCAAGTACTTACTAATTGACCTCCAGCAGCGTCGAGCAGGAGCGCGAGCTCAAAAGTCTCAGGATGGTCGGACAAAAGGTCACCTAACATTGTTACCCACTTTTCGTGCGATCCTGAGCGAGTTTGGAGCCTGACAACTTTTACACCATTTCGAAGGGCGACACGAAATGCCTCAACAAAATTTGATGATATAGCCTCACCTTCAGCACCTTCTGAAAAATCAAAACCATCGCCGGTTATATAGATTTCGCTTTCTGCATCACGAATTTTTTTTATGAAGTATTCATAAAAGGCGTGATTGTAGGACCCATCTTCGGCCTCTCTAAAAAAACGCACTTTGGTCGACCTGAAAGTAATCGCTCTCCAAAACGCGCGCATGCTCTCTTCCCGGAGAACTTTCTTGAGAATTTCGCGCCCAACTAGCCCACCAATATCCATACTCAACTCCCCTCGTTCGGCGCACTTAATTGGGCCACCTTATCTTCAATGTTGTGGTATCACTACCCACTGATCAATCATCCTTCGCGCGCTATGATGCAAACATTTGCTGTGCGCGGGAACTTGTGATGTAGCACTAACCACAATTGATCCCAGCTAAGCAGCAACGAGCGGTTCGATGCTGGACACGTCGATTTCCTTCGAGGCTCTTGCCATGTCGTAATTCGTCTGCAAGTTCATCCAGTACGCCGGATTCGTGTTGAACACGCGGGCGAGGCGCAGTGCGGTATCAGGCGTGATTCCGGTGGTGCCCTTGATCAACCGCTCGATCCGCGTCCGAGGCACACCCAGCCGCCGCGCAAACGCGATTGCCCCCATGTCCAGAGGATCAAGGTAAAGCTCCTTCAGGACTTCACCGGGGTGCATTGGTTCTTCAAGCAGGCTCATCAGCGTATCCTCTCAATGGTAATCGACAATCTCGACATCAGCAGGGCCGTTCGGCGTCCAGACAAAGCAGATGCGCCATTGCCCGTTGATCCGCACGGAGTGTTGCCCAGCCCGATCACCTTTCAGTTCTTCCAAGTGGTTGCCGGGCGGGAACCGCAAATCCTCGACAACCACCGCAGCATCCAACGCAGAAAGCATCGCCCGCGTGCGCTTCACCAAGTCACCGGGAAAGCCTTTGCCGTACTTGCCTTTCACGGCACTAGCAGCGCGTTTACCCTTGGTGCTTTGGATCATGTCATGAAAGTATCACTGACTGATACATGTGTCAATATGCGATACATATCTTGAAATCTGACATAGTAACGAGCGCTCTGGTTGTAACATGCGAAACAATTCTATTATACGAAATCTGGCGTCCGTGCCAACATGAGTCGCTAGATAGCGTGTTTTGGAGAATATATTGAACATCGATTTTAGCGTCGCGACCGGAACGGAATCCTAGGTATGCCTCGAAACAGAAAGACTGCTCGCTCCAGACGAACGGAACTGAAAAACATTGTCAGGGGTTCAACAGGAGCATCATTTGCGATTGAGGCACTAAAGCTATCTCTAAACGTGAACGAATTGACCGATATGTCTATTTGGTTACGAACGACACATTCACTGTCGCCATATTTCAGACATCTAGTACCACGAGCCCCATCGAGAATTGGCGGCCTAACCTTAGGAAATACGCAGGGAACTCAAGAAGAGCTCTTGTGGGCGATCGGCATACTGCAGGCTGAAAAAAAATCGCTTACTTCCTATGTCGAAGGCCGCAACCTGCTAAATCGCGCGCTAGAAGCGGGAGACAATGACACTGCGCTCACTCATCTTGATACAATGGTCAAGACCGTAGGCTGGTCGCACCATGCTCTGGGCACAAAGTGCTTCCTAGTTGGACAAACTGAAGGGTTAGAGCCTCAAAAGGACTGGATAGAGGAACAAATCTTTTCGAAAACTACCGCTCCAATTGCGTTTTTCGCCTATTGGATGGGTGTGCGAACTGAACCAGGTGGCGAAGCAAGCGTCTTTGAGACAGCTCTCAAGAGCTACATTCATAGAATTGATGATGAAGAAGAAATAGTCTTTTTGGAGCACATCTTGCTCGGAAGCGCTGCCCCACCGAGCCTTGAAGCAACCCTAATCAGGCAGCTGCAAAATCAGTCATTGGTTGATCTGTACGAAGGTCTGGTTATCCAAGCAATGGCTGCAGCCTCAGAGTTCCGAAATACCTCAGAATACTATTTCTCATCCTTAGTTCCATTAATGCAAGAACTGCATGATGAGCGCTCATCGAGAATAGCTGCAGCGATGGGAGACCGTGAAGCGTTTGAGATCATTCGCTCAAACACAAATTCATGGAGCCCATCACAAGAACTCAACTTTGTTAGAAAGTTGAGTTCCAAGCCAGCATTACCGGCCCCAGAGTCTTTCAAAGACTTGGTTCGTTCAATTGGTAATATTGAGATCAATGAAAGAGAGTTAAGATCCAAGCTTGGGTCGTACACTTACGCGTCATTATGGAGCACGCTAAGTCAATTTGCTGGTACGGCACATAGACTAAGACGGGCAACCTCCATTGATGAGATACTCCTGCAATACCGTTTCCGCTTCTTACATGATGCCGGAGTAGATCCGTTCCTCTTCGGTTTGTTGCATCCAGCCATTGTGGCGGAACGTCTTGGCGATGGGTCAACTGATGGACTTTTAAAAAACAATATCCTTTTTGACTTTGGTAGAGCCTTGGCCAGTCATGATTTTTCATCGATACGCGAAAAATGTGGTGAAATATATGGAGGTAATGGAGCTGAAGACGCCGAACTACTTAGGATTGAAATAGTCACATATCTTGAAGAGGGAAGCCTCCTTCCTTTGGTCAAGCGTCTTTATCCGCTGATCGCGAAATCTGACGACATAATCCCATTGTTGCCCTACTCGAAAATCGCGGAGAGCCTTACAGATAGTGTAATCAGGGAGCTTGGCGATTATCCTGAGACAGCAGTACTGCTAGCTCGGATAGTTCCATTCACAGGTGAGCAAACAAGATCTCAACTCATCTATGCCATAGAGCAATTCTTGGCGTCTGTCGGCTGTGAACGCGCATCTCAGCTCGATGCTCAGATGTTTCATGAAAGCCCTGCCGCTAGGGAACTAGTACTATTAGGTTGTCAGATGGATACTCTGGCACTGTCACTCAATTTTGCAGACGGTGACGAAATGCAGGAAGAGCGTATTCTTGAACTGCAGCTTCTTGGTAATGTTGATCAAGGCCTACAAGATGCATGTGACGCTGAAATTGAGGAGATCATCAGATCTCAAGAAATTGCGAACGCAATTGATAAACTGAAGACTGGGAAAATTGACTGTGATGAAGGTCAGATATTTAGCTGGGCAAGGGACCATGTAAGCGGAAAATTCGATCGGTTTAGGTCATTTGTGGATGCAGGTATTTTACCAACCACACCTGGATTAGCAAAAGAACTGCTGGTCGCCATCCGTGAGGGTGCGTCTTCAACTCCAGTATTCGAAGTGCCCTCCAATGAAGCCACTGCAATTGTACAAGAGATCGTCAATGATCTGATCGCTGCCTATAGTTTTGACCCGGTTTATGGTCTGAACAGTTATCTAAGCTTGCGGGTTCGTCACGGTACAGTTTCAGGGCAGTTGAGGAGATCCTGGGCTGAGGAGCGCCTCCTAACAACAGCTGATAGTAAGGGAGAGGGGTATGAGTTTAACGAACACTGGTTTGAGATCCTTCGTGATGTCATTCCGATTGATCAAGCCGGTCTAATCGCAGAGGCCTTGGCTGACTTTTCCCGCAATTTTGACATGGCAATTGCGACGCTAACGGACGAAAGAATCCAAATATACAGCAAAGCAAAACCGGAGGGAGTGATTTCTACGGGATTTGTGGAGGCCGTGAAGTTGGGGTTTTATGATGAGGCTGCAAATTTGGACGACTTTGATGACTTCCTCGGAGCGTTTTCGTCACTCTTTTGGTCTAATCTTGATACGACTCTTGAAGGTACCCGTACTTACCTCGGTACAACGTTTCGTACTGAGCTCAACGAGCTCTTCGACGGCATCGATCAGAGAATTTCGGAGATTACTTCCGTATCGCGTACCCCGCCTTTGTCAGATGCAATTGTACGCGCCAGGTTGGCAACCAACCAGTCAATTGATGAAATGCTGGAGTGGTTTAGGGGGTCGAGGCCTGTCGACACCGACCCATTTCCAGTGAATGATCTGGCCCAAATTAGCTTGGAAATTGTCAAGCGTTTGAACCCAGACTTTGACCCCGAACTATCGATTTCAGGTGAAACCGACTTTGTAGCAGTTTCGGCACTCTTCACATTCACGGATGTGTTTTTTGTACTATTCGACAATGCGCAAAAGCACTCGGGCCTCCAGCGTCCATCAATTGAAATAAACGTCGCGACAGATGACCAGGAACTGCTCAGAATAGTGGTCACTAGTGACTGCAAGAATGTGCCGCGTGCTATCGAAGACGCGGAGAAAGCGAACGCTATGATCTCGTCAGGCCAGTACACGAAAGGATTGTCTGCAGAAGGCGGAACAGGACTCGCGAAGTTAGCAAAAATCGTAGAGAATTCGAAGTCAAGACAGCCGCTTTCCGTGTCAGTGATCGAAGCAGAGAAAAAGTTTGTTGTAGCAATGGAGTTTTCATTCGTGGATCTGGGCGACAAAAGAGCAATGGGCGAGTTGAGCGAATGAAAGTGCTCCTTGTTGAAGATGATGAGAACAAGAAATCTAGGATACTTGAATTCTACGAGGGTAAGTTTCCCGACGATGAGCTTTTGATCGAAGACTCCATGGTTAGCGGTCTACGCGCTGCACGCGAAACACGGCCAGATTTTGTTATTCTTGACATGACTTTGCCAAACTATCCTATCTCGTCCAGGCAGGGTTTCAACCCAATGAGACCTTTTGGTGGTCGAGATTTTCTCAGGCAACTTCGACGCCTAGATCTTCGTGCAAACGTAGTTGTTCTCACTCAGTTTGAGACGTTTGGTGCGCCACCTGATCAAATCGATTTACATAATTTAAACAATGATTTGGTTAAGGAATTCCCAGAAATTTTCCTCGGATCTATCTACTATCACGCCTCGAAATCATCTTGGCAGTCAGAGCTAGCTATTATGCGCGAACGTTTGGAAGGATAGAGAAATTGAAAGTGTTAATTGTTGATGATGTGCAGACAAAAGTCAGAGAGATACTGAGAGTACTTGCTGGCGCCGGAATCACTGAGGAGTTTGTAGATACGGCAGGAAGCGTTGTTGGAGCCGCGAAGCTATTGAAGGAAAACGAATATGGGTTATTGGTCCTTGATCTGGTGCTCCCCATGCGTCTTTCGGAAGAGCCTAACGATCTAGGTGGTACTAGGCTACTAACAGAAATAGTTCGTGACCCCTCTTTGAATCGCCCAGAACACATCGTCGGGCTGACGGTAAGCGAAGAGGCACTCGAAAAAGCACAACCTGAGTTTAGTCGCGGCCTTTGGTCGATAGTTCGGTATGGGCCCGATGTCAGTGATTGGAGTGAAGCGTTAGTTGAAAAGGCTCGGTACCTACTCGCTCGGGAAAGCGTTGAACACGAGAATGTCGTAAGTGATACAGATATTCTGTTCGTCTGTGCTCTTCCGCGGCCAGAACTCAGTCAGCTCAAGTTCGCATTAGGAAACAAGTTTGAAGAAATCTCAGTCGATGGCGATCATACCCGTTACTTTAGATCCGTGTTCGCCGAGCAAGCGCGAGAAGTCTCGGTAACGGTCTGTTCAGCGCCATCTATGGGTCTGACGGCTGCGGCTTCATTGACCACGAAAGCTTGTATGCACTTCAAGCCGAAGATTGTTGTTATGACAGGGATATGTGCTGGAAGAAGAGGAGAGGTCGCCCTTGGTCAGTGCATCGTGGCATCAACGTCGTGGGACTATGGAAGTGGGAAATTCGTTGGGTCGGCAGATGGCGTTCAGTTCAAGGCCAACCCCTATCAATTGGCCATCGATCCGGCCACTCAATCTGCTGCCGAGGCAGTGCTGAGCGACCAGGCATTCTTGGATAGAGCCCATGACAGTTTTCAAGGGAACAAGCCCAACCAAAGGCTAACAGGCCTTCTGGCTCCACTTGCTAGTGGCGCTGCAGTACAGGCTAACGGTGAGTTTTTTGAAAGTGTCGCTCAAAAACAAGTGCGGAAAGTCGCTGGAATAGACATGGAGGCCTTTGCAGTGGCTTGGGCTGCTAGAGAGGCAAGCGGACCCAAGCCTCTATGCATTTTGGCTAAGAGCGTTGCTGACTTCGCCGATGAAGAGAAGGCTGACGATTTCCAAGACTATTGTTCTTTTACGAGCGCACTGATCGGGTTCGAAATTGCCTCACGTCTTATCTAACTCAAATTTACGTGCTCGCGGCGGTTCATTAAAACCGTTATATTATTTTTCGCCAAACTTATGTGTTAGCACTTCACTGCTTGAAGCAATTGTTTCGATGCCAACTCACATATTCTGCTCTTGGACGGTTGGCTAGACGCTTGGGCGCCAAGAGCTTCCCGGTCGAATTCATCATTGCTGTCACGGCATCTATGTCGTTGCTTTGCCGCGATACTAGAATGGACAGGTCATCGGCCAGCCCAACCAGGCCTCTGTCAAACATCCAGTGAGCTGTTCCAGATAACGCTAGCCCATTACTCACGATATCGGGGCCGTCACGTTCGACCGGCCTGATATGTGCGGCCTCAACCTCGGCACGCCCGCCACCATTAATCAGGCGTAGTCCTGTTATCGCGCAACGTTCGCCATAAGCACGAAGAACATTCTTTCGGAAGTTGCGGTCGCGCACCGCGCGGTTGGTCAGCTGGTTGACTCGGTCCCGCGCTGCGAGGTGCTGAAAGGACACCTGCGAGTCTTGGAAGCCGGGCATTTGGTTTGTCTGATCGACGCGAGGCAAAAAATCATCATCTTGCCCAAGTCCGCGCTCCACAATTCGGGCGAAGTCCTCGGCCGAAAGTGGCCGTACTGCAGCCTGAGCACGGCCGGAAATGTTTCCAAGATCGTTCAAGACGCCTTGCTCGACGATGCCGTCAGTATCGCGGAATGGAACCGGATCGCCAAAGTCGAGATAGGTCCCGGGTTCGATGACAGCCAAATACATATCAGCTCTGCGGGGGTCTGCGTTGATCTCTTGAACCTTGGCGACAGCGAAGTAGCCTTTGGTGTTTTTCACCTTGGTGGGTTCAAGGTAGACGATCCAGTCGCCTTGACACTGCTGCACACGCGTCAGGTATTTTTTTGGGAACTGGTATCGTTCCGATGGGACGTCATCGTAGACTGAGTCTGTCCGGTGAATGAAGACTCCAAACGTCACGCGAATTGGCCTCCCCGGCAGACAAGTTGGAGCCAAGTCTTAATCGCAGCGGGTAGTTCCCAGCACGCCTGGAGAGCTGTGAAACGGCGTTTTGTGTTTTGCTCACTCAACAATCAAACGCTCCAATTTCTTGCTCGCGAAATGCAAGGTAAGAACTGAGCCTGTTAGCACTGGAACAAGAGCGCCCGCCACGGCAACACAAATGATTAGGCATGCTGTGAACCAACTGAAATCGGTGCCGTAGTCGAAGAATTTGAAATGAAGAAAGCCCGCGAGATACAGGGCACAGACGCCCGAATATATGTTGTATAGTGGCGACAGCGGATCGATTGCGGTTCGTTGCGCACGCTCCAAAGCCGCCCGACGGATACGCTTCCAGTTTTCGCTCGGTTTCTTCATTTCTCTACTCCCTAACAAGCTCGATCCATGTGTGAACGTCGTCATCCGTTATTTCACGCCCCTTGACGTGAGACTCGTACCAGCGCGCGACGATTGCACCGCGTTTTTCGCTTTTGATCTTGATACCCTCTGCGTTGAGGT
This sequence comes from Sulfitobacter sediminivivens, assembly GCF_042611115.2. Taxonomy (NCBI): domain Bacteria; kingdom Pseudomonadati; phylum Pseudomonadota; class Alphaproteobacteria; order Rhodobacterales; family Roseobacteraceae; genus Sulfitobacter; species Sulfitobacter sediminivivens. Next base: position 103,092 of record NZ_JBHGAR020000007.1, on the reverse strand, counting down.
GCTGATCAAGCGAGCTTTCAATCTCTTTGAGTGCGTTGAAGTCGTGTCCGGCTCTGATGGCGTTTGTACCTAGCAATAGCCAAGGCACATCGACTTCAAACCGTTCGCCCATTGCTATCAGGGCTTCCACTGGAATGCCGCGCTGGCCTTTCTCGTAACTATGGTAGGCGCGTGGGGAGACGCCGATAGCCTCCGCCATAGCTGCCTGCGAAATGCCGACTTCACTGCGTGCAATGGTCAGACGCGCACCCATAGCAGCAAACAAATCAGCATGTTTTTGCGCCATCTTCGATTTCCAATTGACGACTTCGTATTTTCTCGCGAATATCGCAAAAAATGACGAACTATTACGGTTATTCCCATCTGAACACGTCAGATGGTGCTGAACAAGCGATTCCATGCGGCAAACCTATTCACACCTAGCGGACAAGGACGACTGAAATGGCAGAGATCGACAAAACCGACAGCTCGCAAATCCTGGGGCTTGGAAAGACACCAGCTCAATGGGTTGAGATCATGGCCAAGCGAGAAATTGAAATTTCCGAGCGCACGCTTCGCGAGCGGGCGAATGACACGGGCGCGTTCTATCGGCTCGGGCGAACCATGCTGATCACGCCTGCGCAGATCGATACCATTTTTGAGAGAGGTCCGTCATGCCGACCAAAATCTATAAGCGGGGCCGATTCTACTATGTCTACGGGACGATCGAATACAACGGCAGACCGTTCTCACGTAAATACCGCGACAGCACTGGGTCGACTACAGAAGCAGGTGCACGGGACTGGCTAGCGCGTGAAACCGAGTATCAAATACGTCAGTACTTGCTCGGAGATGAGCCAAGGAGAACGTTTTCAGATGCGATCATGCTGTACAACGCCTCTCCGAAAGCGGCCAAGCAGTTGATCGAAATCGTGAAGGAAATTGGCGATACGCCACTAAGAGCAATTTCCGGCGCGCTGCTGAAAGGATTGGGGCCAAAGCTGAAGCCGAAGGCGTCTACCGACACGTGGTGGCGCGAGATCGTGACGCCTGCCAGCGCGGTGATCAACAACGCACACGAATTGGAAGGTACGCCGCTGATACGGGTGAAGCCCTATGATAAGTTCGAGCGTATCGCACAAGACAGGCGACGTGGGAAGCTCAGCAGGGTGGAACGAACTCCATCGGACAAGAAGTGGATCGAGGCGTTTTGTAGTGCCGCTGATCCGTACAACGCCGCGTTGGTGCGGTTCATGTTCGAGACGGCGGCGCGGATCGATCAGGCCGTTTCATTGGAGCCTGACGATCTCCGCCGCGCCGAGAACAAGGTCAGGGTGAAGGCTCAGAAGGGGCATCCGGAGAGCTGGATCACCGTTTCGCCGCAGATGATGGACGAGTTGCTGGCATTGCCAGCGAAGAGACCTAAGAACCGCAAGACTGGCAAGTTCATGAAGCCGCGCGTCTTCGGCTATGGCAGCTCGACAGGCTACAACACGCGTTGGAAGACAATCTGTAAGCGTGCAGGCATCCAATACCTGTCTGCCCACCCCGCTGGACGGCACGGGTTCTTTACAGAACTGGTGGTCCGGCAAGGCGTTGATCCGGTCACCGCAGCCAAAGCTGGACGGTGGTCAGACCCCAATTTGCCTATGCGCATTTACGCCCATGCAGAGACCGACGAGGCCGATGTTAGAGCCCGGTTTCGTACAAACCATGTACAGGAAGACCCTGTACAAACACCCAAGCAGCAGAAATCAAAGAAGGAATAGCGCTATGAACGGTTCCCTCCTAAGGGGCAGGTTGCAGGTTCGAATCCTGCCGGGGTCACCAAAATCACCTTTAAAATGCCTTATCTAAAGGGCTTTGGGCGGAAGCTTGCGGGAACTTGGGCTGGACTGCAGGCCGATGTCGGCTGAAATGGCCGATTTCTTGGATAAAACCTAAAAAAAGTCCGTGGGGGGTTTCGGCTTTTGAGGTCCTTCAATGAGCTGGCGCGTCGCAAAGGAATGCTCCACGCAAGCAGATCATCACGTTTCTGGCCGTCAAGGCGAGCGATGACGGTTCGGCCATCTGGTGCTCCTAGGACACGATCCAGTGCCATACCGAGCTTGGCTCAAGTACCGTAAAGCGGACGATCAAGGATTTCCTAAACGAATGTATTCTGATCGAGGCGGATCAGAAAAAGTGCAAGAACGGACACAGCAACGCTGACCGTATAAAACCGGCGAAGGATACGCTGCTCGGGCTGACTTGAGAACCAGAGATAGACATCAGGACCATGATAATTCGGTACCCCGTCCAAATCAGACGCGTTGACACAAATCAAGGTTGGCCAGACGAGGCAGCACTAGTCTGAAGAATAACGCGGACAAATACACCGCTTAGGGGGGAAATGGACAACGCATCTGAACAGACCGTGCATCTCAAACGGTCGATCGGGCTTACGGGCCTCGTCCTCTATGGGTTGGGTGTTACCATCGGGGCGGGCATCTATGTTCTGGTCGGCGAGACGATTGTGCGCGCCGGGTCTTATGCGCCCGCCGCCTTTCTGATTTCCGCAATTGTCATGGGCTTCACAGCTGCCTCTTTTGCGGAGCTCTCGGGCCGGGTGCCACGCGCGGCGGGTGAAGCTGTCTATGTCGAACATGCCTTTGGCATTGGCTGGTTGACTGTTGTCGTGGGGCTTGCCGTTCTGGCCGAAGCGATGATCGCAGCGGCGGCCATTGCGGTGGGCTCTGCGGGTTATGTCGCAGAGCTGATCGCCCTGCCAAGGGAACTGTTGGTGATCTGCATCGTGCTGCTAATGGCCATGATTGCGGCCTGGGGCATTCGGGAATCCGTTACCATTGCAGGGGCCATGACGCTGGTCGAGGTTCTGGGCCTTCTGGTCATCATTTATTTCGGGCTGGCCAATGACCCCGGTAGCCTCCGCGCCCTGCCCCATGCTCTACTGCCGGCACCAACGGACTTGCACGCGATGTCGGGCGTTCTTGCTGCCAGCATGATCGCATTTTTTGCCTTCATCGGCTTTGACGATGTGGTCAACCTTGTGGAAGAAGCCAAAAATCCCGCCAAGATCATGCCCTGGGCCATTGGCATCACGCTGTTGACGGTCACGTTCCTCTATATTCTGGTGTCTTTCGTGGCGGCGCAAAACATCACGGTTGAGGAATTTGGCGCAACATCAGCGCCGGTCAGCCTGCTGTTTGAGCGGCTGACGGGGCTGCCGCCGCTGGCAATCACGCTGGTTGCTATTATCGCAACGATGAACGGCGTTGTGATCATTCTGATCATGGCCGCCCGCGTGGCCTATGGGATGGCGCAGGAAGGGCGGCTGCCCGCGTGGATCGGGGTGGTTTCCCCACTCACGCAGACCCCTCTGAGAGCAACGGTGATTGTGACGGCGATTGTGCTGGTGCTGGCGATCTTTACCCATCTGGATACATTGGCAGAGACCTCCTCCGAAGTGATCCTGGCAATATTTTTAACGATTAATCTTGCTCTGGTCTGGTTCAAACTCAAAAAAGTCCCGACACCGCCCGGTGCGTTCAAGGTCTCCATCGTGTTTCCCATTTTGGGTGCTGTGCTGTGTCTGGCCCTTTTGATTGGTGCGTCTCTTGCGGGCAGCTGACAAAAGGAGCCATCTTTGGGCAACGCCCCGACCTCTGATCACAAGCGCAGGGGCCATGCAGGGCATGACCAGTCCACGCGTTCCTGAAAAGCCTCGCAGGCCCCTCGCTTGAATGGCTTTCCTCTGATCAGCTGCGCCTGCACATCGGTGCCGACAGCCCGTTACGTTTCGATACAGACAGCGCAGCGCCGTCAGATAGACCGCGCATAAAGTGCCATTCGCGCCTCGCGCGGAGGCGTTTTGGTATCGGCAAAAATCCAGATGTCGTTCGCGGCAGGAACGTTCATCTATGCGCGGCAATTGGGTGTCAGCGGATATACTATGCTCTCAACACGAAGCTGACAAAGGGGTACTCTCATCTTTACCAGCCGAAGTGATCGATATCAAAACCGCGGCAACGAAATGTGGGATGCTGATCTTTATCGCAAGCCGGACAGGAGACCACAGTATGACAGCAACACAAGGGCACGACATCCCTGTCCGACGGCCACTCTTGTCGGGTCGCTGATATGCTGCGCCCTGCCCTCTGGTGTCTGTCCTATCTTGGCTTAGTGTGCCTGCCGCTTGCGCTGAGTTGGTTGATGGCATTCCCCGCACGATCGATCCGGAACGAGCTCGCCTCGGGACTGGGCCTGCTGGCCTTTGCGATCATTCTGGTGGAATTTGTTCTCTCGGGGCGATTCCGGACCCTGTCAAATACGCTGGGTTTGGACATCACTATCCGGTTTCACCAACTGATTGGCCGAGTAGCGCTGGCCTTTGCCCTGCTGCACCCGTTTCTCTATGATTTTCTGCCTGGCCCTGAGCGGCCATGGGACACGAGCCGTGAACTGACCGTGACAACGAATTTCTGGGCGCTGTTGCCAGGCATCGTTGCCTTTGTATTGCTGCCCGCCTTTGTACTTGCATCGATCCACCGTGATGCTTTGGGGTATAAATATGAACGCTGGCGCATACTGCACGGGTTTGGCGCGCTGCTAATTGTTGGACTGCTGCTGCTCCATGCGGAAGCCGCCGGACGCTACAGTGCGGAGCCGCCGTTGATCTGGACATGGCGCATCCTGACCGGGCTGGCGGTATTGGCGCTGATCTATGTCTATGTCCTGAAACCGATCTATCAGGCGCGCCATGGCTGGCGCGTGTCGCGCATAGAGCGGCTGACCCCCCGGCAATGGGATCTGCGGATCACGCCGGAGGGCCACGCAGGCGCATCCTTCCAAGCGGGGCAATTTGTCTGGCTGAACGTCGGCCATTCGCCGTTTTCGCTGAATGAAAACCCATTTTCGATCAGCTCCGCCCCCACGGATGATCCCGAAATAGGCTTTGTGATCAAAGAGCTGGGGGATTTTACCGGCGCACTTCATAAGGTCAGCGTCGGAGACCGCGCCTATATCGACAGCGCCTATGGGTCATTGACCATCGACGGGCGTACCGAACCAGATGTGGTGCTGATTGCCGGAGGCGTCGGGATTGCGCCGATGTTGAGCATCCTGCGCAAGATGGCTCTGGATCAGGATGCGCGCAACGCGGTGCTAATTTATGGCAACCGCATGGCGGATCAGATTGTGTTTCGTGATGAATTGGACGCGTTGCACGGCAGCGGGCGGGCAGAGGTTGTACATGTCTTGTATGAACCGCAGGACGGTTGGCCGGGCGAAACAGGCTATATTGATGCAGCACTGCTGGACCGGGTTCTGGGCGAGCGTCTCTTTGAAACCGGGGTCTTTGTGCTTTGCGGTCCGCCGGTCATGCTCAGCAGTGTTGAAACGGCATTGATGACGCGTGATGTGCCCGCGTCACGCATTCTGATGGAGCGGTTCCAGTATGATTAAATGGCTCAAGGCGCAGACACAGGAAGAGCGGATCAGCACTACGGTCAGGTGGGTGACGCTGATCCTGATCGTGGCGCTGATATTCTTTGCCCTGCGGTGAGAAGTCACTCGTGGCGCAGCGCCTCAATCACGTCCTCACCAGGCATGATTATTTCTGCCTCTCAAATGCGTGGATGGGCCAAAGGCGGTTCAGACCGCGCACAACTGACGAAGATCAAATCTAAGCGCGCGGATTTTGGTGTTATCCCCCGTTTTGATTCAGATCATGCCCACCGGCAGCACTGAACCTATGATCCGTCCATCCGAATCAACCTGAGGTACAGATCATGACAAGCGACTCTCCAAAGACACAAAAGGAAGGCCGATCCTGGGTGGAGGAAATCGAAGTTTCCGGCGACAAACTCAAGGACAAGGTTGAAGGCCTCGCGGCAGAGGCCTCCGTGCGCCGCATTCGCATCAAGGAGCCTGACGGCGACATCGCGGTTGATATTCCATTGACCGTTGGGGCAGTGGCGGGCGGCGCAATTGCACTTGCCGCACCCATTTTGGCTCTGATCGGTGTCATCGCGGCCTTCTTTGCCAAGGTGAAGGTAGAGATTGTCCGAGAGGAGGCAGACAAAAAAGAGACCAAGAGCTAAGCTTCTCGACCCTCCAACCTATGCGGTCACCCTAGGGTGGCCGCATGATCTAAAAGCCTGTGCTGTCCTCCAGAAACCGTTCCAACAGACCAGGGCAGAGCGCCCTGATTTCCTGTGACAACGCCTGTGCCCCATCGGCCTTGTAGGATTGCAGGTGCCGCTCTGGACCGGTCCTGATCAGGATGAAAACCGGCTGTTTTGTCCCATGAAGGGCAAAGCCCGCTCTGCCACCGTGACACCCCACATTGATACCCGATATAACGCCAACCGGCCCGGCAGCCGTCACAAGCATCTTGTCCAGCACATACCTCATCGCGCTGCCCCCAAGACCGGTCAACACAAAAGACATGACACTCAGGCATCCTTTGCCTTGGCTTCCTCAGGTTTACCCGCGCGATCCATGGCAAGCGTGACCGCCTGTCCCACAATCTCGGCCACATTGGTGACGGCCCCTTTGACAGCCTCCACCCGCGGCCCGTGATCATCAAAGATGATCGCTCCCAGCGGCTTGATCCCGCCGCCAGCCCCAGTGCCGCTGCCCGCCCCGGATTTACCACCCGAGTTGCCCCCAGCCCCAAATCCAAAGCCATAGCTGACAATTGGAATAACGGTTGATCCTTCGCGCTCAATCGGGTCGCCCAGAACATTCTTGGCATTCAGCAATTTGTCCAGCTCTTCGACTGTTCCTTTCAAAAGGCGTTCGACATCTTCCATGGTTTTCTCCTCATGTGATTGTCCTTTGACAGGACATATCAGCGGATTCCCCACTAAGGATTGATCTTGATCAGCCGCCGCGAACACAAAGCTCTTATGCTTTCCCCAATCGGAGTCAGTTGAAATGGGGTGCGCATGACAAATGATCGGATCACGAAAGACGACAGGGCCCACAGCGTCGCCAACCTGCATGACTACCAAGCAACCCGCGCGGGTTTTACTTGGGAAGATGCCCGAAAAGAGATCAGCGGATTGCCCGATGGCAAGCTCAATATCTGCCACGAGGCGGTTGACCGACATGTCAGCGCCGGAAACGGCGACCAGACCGCGCTGCGTTGGATCGCCAAGTCAGGGTTCCGCGCAGATTACAGCTACGGCGAATTGCAGGAACTGACCAACCGTTTTGCCAATGTCCTGCAGGCGCAGGGGTTTTCGCGGGGCGACAAGGTCTATTCGCTGCTGGGCCGGGTGCCTGAACTTTACATCGCCTCCCTTGGCACGCTGAAGGCTGGTGCGGTGTTCTGTCCCCTTTTTTCAGCCTTCGGGCCGGAACCGATCCGCGCCCGGATGGAGATCGGCGGTGCCGACGCCCTGATCACCACCAGACGTCTCTATGAACGCAAGGTTGCACCGCTGCGGAACCACCTGCCGGACCTGCGATGCGTGTTTCTGACCGATGACGCGGTTGAGGACGCACTGCATCTGGCCCCGCTTATGGATGCGGCCTCCGACAGTTTCGAGATGACCGCGATGGACCCCGAAGAACCTGCCTTGCTGCATTTCACCTCTGGCACCACAGGCAAGCCCAAAGGGGTTGTGCATGTTCATGACGCCGTTGTCGCCCATCATATTACCGGGCGCTACGCGCTCGATTTGCAACCGGAGGATACATACTGGTGTACCGCCGATCCCGGTTGGGTCACCGGCACATCCTACGGCATCATTGCCCCCCTCACGAACCGTGTCACAATGATCGTGGACGAGGCCGAATTTGACGTACATCGCTGGTATGACACGCTCGACCGCGAGGCTGTGAATATCTGGTACACCGCCCCTACGGCGATCCGAATGCTGATGAAAGCGGGCACATATCTCGCCCGCGCGCACAACTTCCCCGCCCTGCGTTTCATGGCCAGCGTCGGTGAACCGCTCAACCCCGAGGCTGTGGTCTGGGGGCAGGAAGCCTTTGGCCTGCCCTTCCATGACAATTGGTGGCAAACTGAAACCGGCGGCATCATGATCGCCAACTTTGCCTCCATGGACATCAAACCGGGATCGATGGGTAAACCCCTACCGGGGATTGACGCGGGTATTGTCGAGGTCAGCGATGAAGGCGTACGCGAAGTCAGCGAGCCGCTTGCCATGGGGGAACTCGCGCTGCGTCCCGGCTGGCCCTCGATGATGCGCGGCTATCTGCATGAGCAAGCACGGTACGATAAATGCTTTCGCGACGGCTGGTATCTGTCCGGTGACCTCGCCATGCGCGACGCGGACGGGTATTTCTGGTTTGTCGGGCGCAGCAACGACCTGATCAAAAGCGCAGGGCATCTCATTGGCCCCTTCGAGGTTGAAAGCGCGCTGATGGAACATGGCAGCGTCGCCGAGGTTGGCGTGATCGGTATCCCGGATGACACTGTGGGTGAAATTGTCAAAGCCTATGTCGCGCTCAAACCCGGTATTGAACCGGGCGAAGAGTTGCGCCTTGAATTGCTCGGCCATGCTCGCAAGCGCCTTGGCCCTGCGGTGGCCCCCAAGGAAATCGTATTTCGCGAAAACCTGCCCAAGACCCGCAGTGGCAAGATCATGCGCCGCCTGCTCAAGGCGCGCGAACTGGGTCTGCCTGAGGGCGACATCTCAACCCTGGAGAGCGATGAATCATGACCGTAACAACCCTCAAACCCAGCCTTGATCACACTCACGTCCGCGCGCTGCTCAGAGGTATGATCCGCATTCGCCGCTTCGAGGACAAATGCGCAGAGCTTTACACGCAGGAGAAAATCCGAGGTTTTCTGCACCTCTACGACGGCGAAGAAGCCATCGCTGCAGGGATCATCCCGCTGCTGGATCCGAAAGACCGGATTGTCGCCACCTATCGTGAACACGGCCACGCGCTGGCGCGGGGTGTGCCGATGGGGGCGGTGCTGGCGGAAATGTATGGCAAGGCCGAAGGGTGTGCCGGTGGGCGCGGTGGGTCGATGCATCTGTTCAGCAAGGAACACAACTTTTATGGCGGCAATGCGATTGTGGGTGGCGGGCTACCCATGGCCGTGGGGTTGGGGCTGGCTGATCAGATGTCCCAAAGCGAGAGCGTAACCGTCTGTTTCTTTGGCGAAGGGGCCGTGGCTGAAGGCGAGTTTCACGAGAGCATGAATCTGGCCGCGCTCTGGAACTTGCCGGTGCTGTTTGTCTGCGAAAACAACGGCTACGCCATGGGTTCTGCCATCGGCATCACTGAATCCCAACCTGGAGTCTCCGCCAAGGCCCGCAGCTACAACATGGTAGCCGAACAGGTGGACGGCATGGATATTGTCGCCGTAGAAGCCGCCGCCCGGCGCGCGCTCAAATCCATCACAGACACCGGGAAACCCTATTTTCTGGAATGCCAGACCTACCGGTTCAGGCCCCACTCCATGTTTGACGCGCAACTTTACCGTTCCAAGGAGGAAGTGGCAGAATGGCGCAAGCGTGGCCCGATCGTACGGTTTCAGAACTGGCTGGAAGAGGCACGGCTTATGCACCCCGAAGAGGTTGCGCAGATCATCACCGAAGTCGACGCGGAGATCGGCGAGGCTGTCGCTTTTGCCGAAGCCGCAAACGATGAACCCGTCGAAACGCTGACCCGCTATGTCACCGCGACAGACCGACCTCCTCCGCCCGACCCCATCGAACCGGGCAAGCTGATGACCAGCACCTACCGTGACGCGGCGCGTGCTGGCATCATTGATGCGATGACCCGTGATGACCGCGTTTTCCTGATGGGTGAGGACGTCGGTCGATATGGCGGATGTTATGCGGTCAGCAAGGGGTTGCTTGATCAATTCGGGCCCGACCGCATCCGCGACACGCCGCTCTCAGAATCAGGTTTCACCGGCGCTGGCATCGGGGCGGCCATGGCTGGCATGCGCCCGATTGTCGAGCTGATGACGGTCAACTTCTCCCTTCTGGCGCTGGATCAGATCCTGAACACCGCTGCAACTATGCGACATATGTCCAACAATCAGTTTGGCGTGCCGCTGGTGATCCGCATGGCAACTGGTGCCGGCAAACAGCTCGCCGCACAGCATTCGCACAGCCTTGAGGGGTGGTATGCCCATATTCCGGGCTTGCGCGTGCTGGCACCAGCAACCGTCGCGGATGCGCGCGGCATGCTCTGGACGGCCCTGCAGGACCCCGATCCGGTGCTGATCTTTGAAAACGTGATGCTGTACAATACCGAAGGGGCGCTGGCGGAAAACGCTGGCCCGGTTGACATCAGCCATGCCACTTTGCGCCATGTGGGCAATGACCTCAGCATCATCACCTATGGCGGATCGCTGGCCAAAGCATTGAGTGCAGCGCAGGCCCTTGGCTATGATGGAATATCTGCTGATGTGATCGACCTGCGTAGCCTGCGCCCGCTGGATATGGGCACGATCCTGAAGTCCGTGCGCAAGTCTCGCCGCGCCTTGATCGTCGATGAAGGCTGGAAATCCGGCAGCCTTGCCGCCGAAATCGGGATGCGACTGGCGGAGGAGGCGTTTTTTGACCTCGACGCGCCGCTTGCGCGGGTCTGTAGCGAAGAAGTCCCGATCCCCTACGCGCGGCATTTGGAACAGGCCGCACTTCCGCAAAGTGACAAAATCATCGCAGCCGCAAAAGCACTGATGCAGGCCAAGCCGTGAGCATCTTTGTCATGCCTTCGCTGGGTGCGGACATGGAGGCCGGAACGCTGGTTGAACAGCTGATCGCGGTGGGTGAGCCGGTCCGTCACGGCGATGTCATCGCAGCTGTGGAAACTCAGAAAGGCGTGATTGAAATTGAGGTGTTCGAGGACGGGCTACTACAAGACTGGCTGGTCGAGATCGGCAATCAGGTGCCGGTCGGCGCACCGCTGGCCCTGATCCGCGCGCCCGGTGAGGCAGCGCTGGCGGTTCCGGAGGCCCCAGTGCCGACTCAACCAGCCTCACCCAAGATGCCCATCCCGGAAGAAACCCCGGCTGATCCTGCACCGCAAGTGGTGCCGCAAACACAGCCCAGACCTGCGACCGAGGCCCCGCAACACGGCCTGCCCGCCTCGCCAGCAGCCCGGAGGCTCGCAAGTCAGAAGGGCATTGATATCTCAAAGGTCTCCGCCGGGGCAGACGGCATCATCACCCGCGCAGATGTGGAAAGATTTTCTAGTACGGACACCGCCACTGCTGGCCTTGGTGCCACCGCTGCTACGCCAGACATGCGCAGCGCCATCGCCGCCGCAATGTCGCGGGCCAAACGCGAAATCCCGCATTATTACTTGTCCCACCAGATCGACCTGACCGCCGCTGACCAGTTCCTGCGCCGTGAAAACGCCGACCGCCCGCCTGCCGACAGGCTGTTGATGAACGCGCTTTTTGCCAAGGCCACAGCCAAGGCACTTGCCAAATTCCCCGAATTCAACGGCCACTACGCCGATGGCATTTTCACCCCCAAAGACGCGGTCCACCTTGGCATTGCGATTCATATCCGCAGTGGCGGTCTGGCGGCCCCTGCTTTGTTTGACACACAATCACGCCCGCTTGACGGGCTGATGTCAGACCTGCGCGATCTGGTCACGCGGGTGCGTGAGGGGCGTTTCCGGGCGCGCGAACTGTCCGAGGCGACAATCACACTGACCAACATGGGTGAGCGCGGGGTCGATCAGTTGTTTGGCGTGATCTACCCGCCGCAAGTCGCCATTGTCGGCGTTGGCACGCCGCGCCTCTGCCCAATGATTCACAACGGAAAAGTCGCTGCGCGTCTTGGCTGTACCTGTACGCTTTCTGCCGATCACAGGGTCAGCGACGGGCATCGCGGGGCTCTGTTCCTGCGGGCCATCGACAAGCACCTGCAACATCTCGAAAAGCTGAACGAATGACACCTTATCAAATCGCAGTTGCCGAGGCATTGCGCCGCATCGCCCCGGACATTGATGTGCGGCAGATCGATCAAACCGGCGATCTGCGCGAGGAATTTGATATCGATTCCATGGATTTTCTGAAGCTCGTCACAGCGCTGTCTGAGCGTTATTGCGTGGACATGCCCGAAGCCGACTATGACCAGATGGGCAGCTTTGACGCGCTGGCGACTTACCTTGCGCAACACTCCTGTCAGGATTGATCCTCATAAACCCCGTTCAACCGGATGCGTCTGAGCTATCCCCTTCAGCGCATCAAGCACCTTTCGGCCAAGCAGGGCGGCCTCGCACTGCGTGCCTGCAAAACTCAGCACGTTTGCCGATGAAGCGTCGGCATTGCCGGGGGGCGACAAAAGGATCGATCCCCCCTGAAACAGTTTCCCCCGGTAAAGCAACCCGCGCAAGGCTCTTATCGCCTGCGCAGTTTCAATGGGACCCCCGGGGAGTTTTTCCTGAATGATCATCATGCCTTCTGAGACATGTTCAGTATCCAACGAATTCAAGATCGCCAGCGGCATCGAAACCCCGCTCCACCGGCCGTTGCATTCAATCCAGTGGATCGAGACCGGGTCATCAGCGCACAGGACGGCATCAAAACTGCACCTGCCGTAATAGCCAAGGCGTTGCAGAACATGCGAGATCTGCAGCGCCTGTGTTACCAAAATATCCTGCACCTCTTTGGGAAGAGTTGAGAGCGTCGCCCCGACAAAAGCCGCCGCAGCGCCAAAGACTCTCTGCTCAAACACCCCCTGCGCTTCGGGCGCGCCCTTTCCATTCAGCGGGATCCACAGTTGCACCGAGGGGCTGCACGTCACATGAGAATCCCAGACACCCACCAGGATCGGGTAGATGTCAGCCCAGCCGGTGCTGTGCAGCCGGTCCATCAGCAATCCCTCAACCTGCGCAGCCGTGAGGGTGGCCAGCGTGTCTTGGTCCAGCCGGATGTTGCCAGCCGACCCTGCACTGTCAGGAACCTTAACGATCACCTGCTCTCCGTGTTTGCTAAGGTGCAGAATCTGCGCGGCGGCGGCTTTTGGGCCAAAGGCGGACATCGTAGGCGGCACCGCGCAGGTACCAATGACGGCCTTAACCAATTGCGCAAACCACAGTTTGTCATTGACCCGTGCGCTGATACGCGGCGCGGGCCCGTTGACATGAACAACGCATCCGGCCCGCGCTGCAATGCACTGTGCAAGATGCCAGATCGTCCCGGTTGTCAGATAGGACGTTATGGTCAGACCACCATGTTGTTTTGCCACATCCACTAACTTTTGCAAAAGCGGTTCTGACGCAAAAGCCTGTTTCGCCACCGGATCGGCACTGGCCGTGTCCGCCTCCAAAAAAGTGATGCCATCCAGACCGCGGAAATCCTTGAGGTAGGTTTCAAACTGGGGGTCCCGCTTGCGCACCAGAACGACGTCGCCCGGTTTTGCGAGATGCGCCATACGATGATCCAGAAATGAATTGCGCGCGGACCGCATCAGGCTGATCTCGGAGGTGTCCCCGATCAGCAATGACGGGCCGGTACCACTGCCCTGCGCCACCATTGGACCAAAATCCAGTGACGACAACAATGCAGGCTCGTCCGCCAGAAGCAGATCCGCAATATCGCCCTTCTCTAGCGTGTCAGACATGCACACCCTTTCCCAAAACCACTGTTTCGCGAAAATAACCCGGCATCACTGCTCAGAACTGATCCAGATCATGCCGACTGGTACTGAGCCGCTATTCTGTTTCTACCCAAATACAGGAGCAACAGGATGTGCCGTCTCTATGCCATGCATGCCAATGAACCCACGCGCGTGGAATGCGGATTGGTCAAGGCACAGAATGCCCTGATGCAGCAAAGTAAGGGTGACATGCAGGGCTATGCCCATGGCCATGGCTGGGGCGTCGCGGACTACAACAACGGCTTGCCGCTGCTTGAAAAACAGACTTGGGCGGCCTTCCATGGCGAGCATTTCGCACGCAAGGCGGCGCGCATCTACGCCCGCACCGTGGTTGCCCATGTGCGCCGCGCCACAGTTGGAGGCACCAGCATGGAAAATACCCACCCCTTTCATCACGGAAAATGGATTTTTGCCCACAACGGTACCGTGCCCAACTTTGACCTTGTCCGCCCGCTGATCCTTGAACACATGGACCCGCTCCACCGCAGCGAAATTGCGGGCACCACCGACAGCGAATATGTATTCCGCTATCTGCTGAGCCTGTTTCTGCGCCACCCCGAGCGGGGTCTAAAAACTGTGGTGCGACAGGGGCTGGAACAGATCATCAAATGGTCCGAACGGATTGATCCCGAGGCGCGCGTGGGCCTCAACATTGTGCTGACGGACGGTGAACACGTGATCGGATCGCGCTTCAATCGCTCGTTGTATTATTTGGTGCGCGACCATCTCTTTGACTGCCCGATCTGCGGCAAACCGCATGTGCATCACAACCCAAGCACCGCCTATCAATCTGTCGAAATCGCCTCAGAACCGGTGACCCTGAACGAAGACTGGTACGAGGTGCCCAACAAGACGCTTTACACCATCGCCGAGGACTTTCGGCTGGACATGGAACCACTGGCCCAAAGCTAGGGCCAGCAACAATGATCCACCCCGCCGATGCCAAGGCACACACAACGTCCCACCCCTTTTGAACGAGGAGAAATCACATGCAAACCAACGCCTTTCCGCGCAACGATGTCAGTGAAGACACCACCGGCTGTTGTCCCCGCTTCAAGCCACATGGCTGGGACAACCAGACATTACACTTCGAAAACAAGAAGTTCGTCCGCGCCACCACACGCAGTGCGATGCATATTCCCTGGAATATGGGCCAGGTCTTTACCCGCGTGCAACAGCACATTGAAGAAGCCGGGGCCGCCGATCCGGAAACCGAAATTGTCCTCAGCCGTGATCTGTCCCCCTGGAAGGCGGAGCATTTTTTTGCAGTAGAGCGCGACGTTGAAGGCGAAGAGATGACCTCGCTTTCAGGCAACTTTTTCACCCGGGTCTTTGAGGGGCCTTATCGGCGTGCCAAGAATTTCGAACATGATATGGAAGTAGCCGCAACCGCGATGGGCAAAACCGTCAGACGGGTTTTCTTTTTCTACACCACCTGTCCGAAATGCGCCAAGACCTACGGCGAAAACTACATGATTGGCGTGGCCGAAATCTGACGTCTTTCAATCAGCAAGACCCGGCTCCGTACAGGCCAACGCCAGCTTTTGGGTCCCTGGTGCAGGCGCGGCTGACCCGGCCTGCAGGCCATAGATATCCGCGTGGCGCACAATCTGGCCTGCCGCATCAGGAAAGCGGGTGTAATAGCCCAGCTTAACCGGGATCGGCGGCGTGGGCGCGTCAAAAGTTTGCCTGCCATTTGCCAACTCATGAACGCGGTCGATCTCCATATCCTGCACAAAGGACACCAGCAATCCCTGCCCCAGCCGCACCGCGGCAAGCCCCAACGGATTTTTCCGCCCCGGCGGTCTGACATAATCGCGGTATTCACCACTGGCAATCATTGACGGGGTTGGCCGCCAGGTAGGACGAACCGCACGGTTGAAACATGGGTGCTGAGGCGAGGTGCGGGTGCCAAGGAGCGCCCACAATGACCCGGCTGCGCAAGACCAGCGCGCCATCCTGAAACGCGATCAGTTCGAATGCGGCGATGTTCACCAATTTCGCCTTGCCGCTCTGGGGCACGCGGTATGCAATTCCAGCACGGTCTAGCTGCGCCTGAAAACTGCCTGCCGTGGCGAAGTGGGGCTGTGCCAGCACCAACAGCAGCAAAGCAAGACTTCTGATTGGCCATTGGAAAAAGGGGTTGCGCATGATTGCACCTTGTTTTCACAATCCATACAACCGCACACAGACCGGTTTTTGCCCGCGCACCACGCGCCGCCCCCTTTGCGCATAAACCTCTCGGATCGGATGCAACATAGGTTGCGGCCTCATGATAGGCACGCGTGCGAATCGGTGCGGCGGCCTGCAGATCCAGCATTTCCGCAACTCCGCGCAGTTTCGCTGCCACAAAAGCATTCTGGTCGACTGAACTGGAAGGCTTGTCATACTGTATCTTGTGGGCCTCGTGCATCTTGAAGGGCTGACAGGAAGTCTAGATCCGTTCCCCGCAGCGCCATTGATCAGCGTCAAGATGCCGTGGCTTCCTGCTAACAGGCCGTAAAAGCGGCGACGTCGTGGTGGTTTTCTGAGCGTTCACCATGACCACGTGATTCAGGATATCAGCCCGAAAGCAAAGCTTTTTGAACCGTCTCATCCCACCCTAAATAGAACCTGTCTTGGTCACGTATCACAGGGCGGGCCATCACCTTGGGTTGGGCCGATATCTGTGCCTCTGCCTCTGAGTTTTTCAGCCAGTTATTAAGCGCACGGTAGTCGTTTGATTTTCGATCCACCAACAGATCCCCGAATTCTGTTATGAGGTCAGCCAGTTCTGCCTCACTCAGAGGGTCGGACCGGACATCACGGAATCTGACGTCCCTACCCTCAGCCTCAAGCGCCTTGAGGGCCTTTTGGCAAATTGCACAGGTGCTCAAACCGTAGATCATCATATCGCAATCTCCCTTCACGATGATCTTTCAATCTCGTTCATCAACCGTACCAACGCAACCATTTCGGTCCCTTGCGAAAGCCCAGTTGCTCTCAGAGTGCAAGCAATGTGGAGATTCAGGTGTCCCTGCAAGGACGTGTTCGCCATCGCTGGACGGGTGACAACATCCGCAGCCGCAATTCCGCGGATGAATCTTTCCAATAGTGAACCGAATCCAGCTCAGCAGTCCCAAAGCCATTGGTGTCGATCTGCGGGATCTGAAATGGGAAAGCCAGAATGTACGGGCGAGATTTTGCCTTATCGGGCAAAGCGCCCAAGCGGTTTGCAGCCGGACAGGTTTTTCTCCGCAATTTGCCGCTTACGGCTGATCAAATCCGGCCAGTTTAAGCTTGTGAATGACAGGTTCCAGGCACGCCGTTGACCCCAATCCGAGCATCGGTAACGTGGCCAATGTCAGCTGGGCAGTACTTGGTCCAGCTGCGGATTGTGCTGCTAACCTACTGTGGTAGCGCAATAAAAGAACTGATCCTGCTGGGGGGTCTACCATGAATGCTCTGGTTCGACGTCGGACCGGAACCGGGAAAGCTATGCCGGTTCGCAGGTGGCGTTGGGGCAGACAAATTGAAACCTACCGGGCAGCCAAATGGCGGTCTCTAAATAAAGGAATGACACTATGTCAGTCGCAAACAATCTCGAAATGCAGATGCTTCAGCTTATCAACTCCGAAAGGACAACCGCTGGATTGGCACCCCTGACTTTCGCGGACAAGCTCAATGATTCAAGCGAGGATCACAGCAGATGGATGATCGATGCCGACAATTTCTCACATACTGGCAAGGGAGGATCGAGCGCGCAGGACCGGATGGCCGACGCCGGATACAAATTCGAAGGGAACTGGAGTTCCGGTGAAAACATTGCCTTTCAAAGCGAACGCGGGGAGCCGGGACTGTCCGATGATGTCGTGGACCTTCATAACGGGTTGATGAACAGCCCCGGCCACCGGGCGAACATCCTGAACCCTCACTTCAAAGAAATCGGGATTGGAATCGAACGTGGCGATTTCACCGACAATGGATCAACTTTTGACTCAGTCATTGTGACCCAAAACTTTGCCACCAGTGATGCTGTCAATACGCCGACACCTGATCCGGTCACGCCGGCACCCGTTGATGATTTGCCAAGCAACGACGAAGTCGCCGAAACCCCAGACACTGATCAACCCACCGAAGGCGAAACCGTCGTCACACCGGTCGAAGACGTGGTCGACGCCAATAATACCGAGGAAGACCCAGACAAGCCAGATCAGGAAGATGTCGTTGGCGAAGATGACGCGCCCAAGGAGGGTGACACCGTTGCAGAAGACGACACCGAAATGCCTGTCGAAGACGACACCGTTGCAGAAGAGGATGGCGATACGCCTGCGGACAACGAGGTAACAGATGTTGTCGATACCGATGACACACCGTCGGACGGCGATACAGATGACGTCACGGACGATGACGACATGCTGGCCGCCGACGGGTGCGGCTTTGATTTCGGCGATATCTTTACGAACCTTGATGGCAGTGAGTTCCTCATCAGCATCGACGCCGACGATTGGGTCAAGGCAGAAGGCCCTGATGATGCGGAAATGGTGAGCACCAATGTTAGCGCGGACGACTCCAGTGACAGCGACGCCGGGGTCTGTGCGTTCGACATGGATACGTTCCTGCAGCAGATCAACGACATGTTCGACGGCTGCTCACAAACGCAGCCTGACATCACGCACGATGAAATGGCCTAGGGCTATGGATTGGTGCCCCTCTTTGGCTCTGACCGAACTGGATGCCACCTGATCCGGCCCGCTCCCCGGCGCATCACCGCGCCGGGGAGCGGGCAAATTTTCCTATGGCAGTTCAGCGGAGTGCAGGAAATCACACCGCGAAAGGAAGCACATGACCAAGAAACATCAAGGGCTGCGCGAGCTGAAATTAGCATGGCATTCAGGCATCAGCCTGTTGATCCCAATCTTTATTTTCAGTGTTTTCACCAATCTACTTTTGCTGACCGGACCTCTGTTCATGCTGCAGATTTATGATCGGGTGCTTGCGTCGCGATCAGAAGAAACGCTCTTGGCGCTGTTTCTGCTGGTCGGGATGCTCTACCTTTTCCTTGGCTTGCTGGACTATGCCCGCGGGCGCGTGCTTGTCCGGTTTGCATCACGGTTTCAGGCGCTGCTGGATGAACGGGTCTTCGGCGCGGTGCTCAAATCCTCGGGCGCGGGCGGGCAGGCCGGTCAAAAGTCGCATGGGCTGAGGCATCTTGAAACGGTGCAGAAATTGCTGTCCTCACCCGCGATGCTGTCAATTTTTGACCTACCGTGGGCACCCTTGTTCATATTCGCCATCTTCGTTTTTCACCCGACACTTGGATGGATTGCTGTCGCCGGCGCATTGGTTCTGGCCACCTTTACTATGCTCAACAACCGACTGACGCGGACCCGCGCGGAAGAGGCGCAATCAACCTCGCTTGCCGCGCACGGGCTTGCCGATACAGCCTCAACTCACGCGCGGCTCATCCTTGCACAGGGCATGGACGTTTCGATCCGGCGGCGCTGGCAAGAGCTTCGGGGCCGCGCATTGACGACGGCGGCGAAATCAAGCGACTGGTCCGGCCTATTTACGGCTTCGACGAAATCTTTCCGGTTGTTCCTGCAATCGGCGATCCTCGCGGCAGGCGCACTTTTGACCCTGCGCGGAGAACTGTCCGCAGGGGCCATCGTTGCCAGTTCGATCCTCATGGGCCGCGCGCTTGCCCCGATCGAGCAGATCCTGGGACACTGGCAAATAATCCAGCGCGCCATCGCCAGTTGGCGGCTGCTTGCCGAACTATTGAACGATCACCCGGTAGAGCCGGACAAGCTGGTACTTGGTCGTCCCATAGCAAGCCTGTCAGCCCGCGGCATCACGGTCCACCCGCCATTGTCGAGGGCAGCGACCCTAAAGCAGGTCAGCTTTGATCTTGGGCCGGGTCAGATCCTTGGCATCGTCGGCAAAAGCGGGGCTGGCAAGTCAACGCTTGCTGAAATGATCGTGGGGCTGCAACGTCCCACCGCCGGAGAACTGCGGATCGGTGGCGCAGCGACGCGGCAGTTCCGGCAGCGCGATCTGGCCAGTTATATCGGATACCTGCCGCAGAACGTGACGTTGTTCGACGGAACAGTCGCCGAAAATATCGCACGGATGGAAGTCGAACCCGACAGCGACAAGGTCATTGCCGCCGCCAAGAAGGCCAATGCCCATGATTTCATACTGGCGCTTCCAGATGGATATCAGACGCGGATTTCCTATATTGAGGGCCGCATTTCTGGCGGGCAACGCCAGCGGATCGCTCTGGCGCGCGCGCTCTACAACGATCCTGTTCTGCTCATTCTGGATGAACCAAACTCTTCGCTTGATGCTGAGGGTTCTCTCGCTCTCAATCAGGCGATGCGGGAATTCAGGGACGACAACCGCGCCGTCGTCATAATGACGCATCGCCCTCAGGCTCTGTCGACTTGCGACCGGCTGATCGTTCTGGATGAAGGACGCATTATTGCCGCTGGCCCTCGGGACGACATCCTAAAGAAATTGCTGCGAAAAACAGACACAACACAGAAATTTCTACCTATGGCGGTGGCAAAATGAGACCAGCAGAAATCAAAAGCGCATGGCGCGCCAGACTGCCTCTGGCCATTGGATATGTAACGCTGGCTTTGCTGATCGGCATGGTGTGGGTTTGGGGAATTCAATCCAGAATTGCCGGGGCGGTCGTGTCCTCAGGTGTGATCGAGGTCGAAACCCACCGGCAGGTGATCCAGCATCCGACTGGCGGCGTCGTCGGTGAAATCCTTACCCGCGACGGGGACCGGATCGAGGCGGGCGATGTTCTGATCCGGCTTGACGACAAACTGATCCGCTCCGAACTGACAGTCATCGAAAACCAACTGCTTGAAGCCATGGCCCACAAGGCCCGGCTGGTGGCCGAGCGGGACGGTACAGACACGATCACCCTTCCAGACGACCTGCAGCAACTGGCTGCAAAAACGCCCGACTCCGCCTCTCAAATCGAAGGCCAACAGCGCCTGTTTAAAGAGCGCAGCGCGGCGCTTGTGACCGAAAAGCAGCTAATCGCCGAGCAGATCGCGCAGATCCGCAACCAGATCACCGGAACCGAAGCGCAATTAGAGGCCTTGTCAGAACAAAACAATCTACTCTCGGAAGAGCTGGGGAATGCGCAAAATCTGCTGAACAAGAAGCTGGTCGAATCTTCTCGTGTTTCGCGGTTGAAGAGCGAAACCGCCGGACTGACCGGTCAGGTTGGGCAGCTTCGGGCGCAGGTCGCCCAACTTAACGGCGAGATCGCGAAGCTGATGATCGAAAAGCTGAAATTGCAAAACCAGCGCCGCGAAGAAGCTGTCGAAAATCTGCGAGAACTTGCACCACAGGAGGTTGAGCTGGCCGAGCGGCGCTTTTCAAAACTCGAAACGCTGTCACGGATGGACATTCGTTCGCCCGTCAGCGGCATAGTCTACGGATCGACGGTCTTTGCCCTGAAATCCGTCATTCAGCCCGCAGAACCGATCATGTACGTGATCCCGATGGAACAAAAACTAATCGTTTCAGCCCGCATTGATGCCTCAAGCATTGATCAGGTTCGTGTTGGGCAGGACGTCTCACTGCGGTTCTCGGCATTCAACCAACGCTCGACCCCTGAGGTCCGTGGCCACGTGACAACAGTATCGGCCGATGTGTTCACCGACGACGCAACTGGAAAGGACTATTATGAGGCGATCGTGGCCCCCGAGCAGGATGATCTGAAGACGCTGGGAAACAAGGACATCGTGCCCGGTATGCCGGTTCAGGTATTTGTGCAAACCGAAGAGCGGACGCCGCTGAGCTATCTTACCAAACCGTTGACCGATTATTTCACCAAGGCGTTCCGTGAAAGTTGACCCGAGCCGATCCGCAAGTGGGTGCCTGTACTCTAGAAATTAGTCTTTGGTTGCAGGGAAACGCTCAATCCACACCTCGAAATTGCATGCCAGCAGCCCCGAACGCCGGCGTAGTGGAAGGGCCGATGTTCATCGAAAAGCCATGGCCCCTGCCTGAAAACGATACATTTTAAGGCATTCGAGCCCAATTCGTTTGGCCGTATTGCGACCTCGGCCATTACTCCATTTGCTGCGGTTTCTGCTGGTAGCCCACACTTTAACTAGATGCCTCGACAGTGCAGCTGCCTTGCTGATGCCCTGTCAGACTCCTAACATCGGGGTCGGGAGTGTTCGTTGCCTCCGCAATTCGAGGACAAAACAAGCATGGATAAGAGCCTATTTCAGTTCATCTGGAAATATTCAAAGCGCGACCAAATTGTGTTGCTGGGCGTTACCCTGCTGACGTTCCCCTTGCTCTATGTATCATTGGAATTGCCCAAGCGGATCATCAACGACGCAATCGGCGGGTCCGGCAACGATGTAATGGTGCTGGGCATTACGCTGAGCCAGATCCAATTCTTGATGGTGCTGTGCATTGGCTTCTTGCTGGCTGTGCTGGCGAACGGACTCCTTAAGATGAAGCTGAACACCATGAAAGGTGTGTTGGCAGAACGCCTGCTTCGACGGTTTCGATTTCAACTTCTGACGCGCCTCCTGCGGTTTCCGCGCCCGTTTTTTCGCAAAACGAGCCAGGGTGAATTGGTATCGATGGTGACATCCGAAGCTGAGCCCATGGGCGGTCTCATGGGTGATATGCTGTCGCAGCCGGTGTTTCAGGCCGGGCAAATGATGACCATTCTGGTGTTTCTGTTTGCACAGAGTTTTTGGTTCGGTTTGGCATCCGTCGCGTTAATCCCTCTGCAAGCGTGGATCATCCCAAAGCTGCAGCGCCAGATCAATCAACTCAACAAGGCCAGGATTCAGGAAGTGCGCAGACTGGCCGCAGACATTGGTGAGACCGCTGTTGGAGTGAGCGATATTCGGACCAATGGCGGACTTCGCCATAGGATGTCGTTGTTTTCGGACCGGTTGGGAAGCCTGTTTGGCATTCGGCTGGAGATCTACCAAAAGAAGTTCTTCATGAAGTTCCTGAACAACTTCATCAACCAATTGACCCCGTTCTTTTTCTATTCGGTCGGTGGATATCTTGCGATCACCGGGCAGATTACCGTGGGCGCGCTTGTTGCTGCATTGGCGGCGTACAAGGATTTGTCGTCGCCCTGGAAAGAGCTTCTTGCCTATTACAACCAGACACAGGATATGGCGCTTCGCTGGGAAGTTGTTACTGAAAAATTCGCCCCCAAGACTTTGGTCGATGACGCCTTGTTTGAGGGTGCACCCGACACATTACCCGACCTGAGAGGCGACATTGAATTACATGATGTGACGGTGCTTGATGATGAGGGGCACCCGGTTTTGGAAGATATCAATCTCGTGATTCCAGAAGGAGCACGCGTTGCCATAAAGACGAATAGTGAAACCACGGCTTTGGCCTTTGCAGATGTCTTGACTCGAGAGGTTATCCCCCACCGTGGAAAAGTGCGGATCGCCGGACATGAACTGAATGAACTACATCAGGCCGTGGTCGCCAACAGCATCGGGTACGCCCATTCAAAACCCCAGATATTTCAGGGGACGCTTGGCGAAAACCTGTTGATGCCGTTCAAAAGCGCACCTGCTGCTGCCCTTGAAACAGCCTATGCCGCGGTTCGCCGCCAAGAAGAATCCGCGCGGTCAGGCAACAGTATCGATCCGTTCGACGTCGATTGGGTTGATCCCAAACTTGCCGGATTTGAGACGTCGGACGAGATCCGCGAATGGTGGTTTCAACTTGTTGAGGCCATGGGCATCGATGATTTTATGGTGCGACGCGCGCTGCGATCCCGTCTTGAACCAGACGCGCAGCCGGAACTTGTCGATGCAATTGTGAAGATGCGGCCAGAGATTGCCCGCCGCCTCAGCAAGGCTGGGCTCGACGATGTTGTGCATGCTTTTGATCCCGAAAAATTCAATCCGGTTTCTCCACTGGCAAGCAATCTTTTATATGCGTTGCCCACTCGATTTCTGACACAGGAAACGCTCTCGAAAGAAGCCGGCTTTGTCGAAATGTTGACAGAAAATGGGATTGTGGAAGAACTGGCGCAGATCTCGGTCGGTGTCATTGAAGGGCTGACAGCGACCTTTGGGAATGACGGCACCGATCATCCGCTGTTTCGGCGTCTCAATATGGACGATGAATTGTACCATCGCCTGAGTACCATAACGACAAAGCGGCGCGAGGTTGGTGACGCAGGTTTGCCGCCTGACGATTTCGCGTTGATGCTGACCGTGCCATTTGCGTTTTCGGCAGAACAGATCGGCCCCGCATTCAGCGCGTCTTTCAAACAACGTGTTCTGGAAATCAGAAAGAACAAAGCACGACAGATCGTGGCGGAACTTGACGGGATGTTTGAAACCATCGACCCGCTGAAATACATCCCGGTGATGTCCGTTCTAGGCAATGCGATCTTTGGCCGTGTCTCAAGCATGGCCGGGGCTCGGGAAAAACTGGTTGAAGACATCGCCGTCGAAGTACTGAGCGAGAATGGGGTCAGGAGTCTGGCCGCTCAATCAATTTTTGATCTCGTGACCTCGCAAGGTGGGGAGAATTTGCCAGCTGTATTTCGCGAGCGGATCGCCTTTAGCCGTGCCGGGATCAAGAAACCGAATGTTCTGATCCTGGGGAATGCGCTGGCCAGCCATGATGAAAACGCACGTTCGCAGATGCGTGATCGGATCAGCGAACTGATGCCTGATACGACGAAAATATTCATTGAAAGAGAATTCCTAAATCCCGAAGCTTATGACTTGGTCGTAGAGATCAAAGATGGCCGGATCGACGGTGGCGCACGCGGCGAAGACCCCGGCGATGAAGACGCGCGCCAGGACCTGAACCGCAAGTTGCGGATTGTGGCCCAAACCGAGCTGTTTGCTGGTCTCGACCAAAAACAACAACGATTGCTCGCCTTTAGCAGCCAATGGTACAAGACCAAAGCCGGACAAGTTATCTTTGAAGCTCAGCAAGACGCAGACGCGGCGTACTTATGTGTCAAGGGTTTGGCAGGGTTGTATTGGCCTGAAGCGGAAAATCAGAACGTTCTTATTACAGAAATCAAACCCGGGCGGTTGATCGGTGATCTGGCTGTAATTCAAAATCAAAAACGCCCCCTCAACCTGATAGCCATCGAAGACAGCGTGTTTCTGAGGATTGGTGCCAACGAACTATTAGCTGTCATTGAGAACGACGCCGCGGTTGCGACGAGCCTGCTGCGCTCCGTTGCCAATCACCTGATGGGTGCCGCAGACAACCTGCGCGCAACACGGGCCTTTGCGGTCGAGCGCGGGTTGGATTTGGCTGAACTGGACGCAAGGCAGACGGAAGACAGTTAATGCCTGCAATCTAACGCGGATGAGGGTCCGTCTATCTGATACCGGGTTGGGTGGACCGTCCAAAATAGGATTGATACCAAAGGATGCCGATTATCTAAGCTGCAGCAAAGGACGCCAAAGTAATTGCCCGCAACAGGGCAGCATCAGCGCAAGACATGGTCATATCCGGAATGCAAACCTGTCGCTGTCCGGGCCCGACCTGAAAGAGTCCTGAATAAAACGTCCCTGGCGCAATCTTGATGGCGCATGGGACCCAATTCCCACCTGGTCCTTTCACAATCGCCCCACGGCGAACGTTCTGAGCGCCCGGTGGTGGGCTGGCAGCCATCTCGGAGAGGTCGAACAGTTTTTTTATATCGCAGTTCAATTCGATTCCTTTCTTCAATTTGGGTAGGTAATAGACCGATATTATGTTCGAAAAATGGCACCTTTTTGCCGATCTTGACCCATCTGTTGAATTTCTGTTGAGCTATTGCATTGGGACGGTCTGACCATTCATCCCCGTCTTAAATCTCCGCTCGGCAATGCAACTTATACGTGATTGGATAGGGCGCGAAATGAGGCACAATGGCCTGATTGAGCCTAAGATCCGCCATACCGGAGGAAGCCGACCCATCGTGATCGTGAACGACCGAAGGTATTTGCCATCATCACAAGCGCAAAACCGCATCATCAGACAGTATTCGCTTGTCCAAGAGCAACGACTTCAAATCAGGCTGGATGAGAATTGCCAAAAAAGCGCACTTCTCGCAATAAGTGAACCTTGTTGAAACGTAAGGTGTTATTTATGGTATTTTCAAAGTATTCATGTCAGACAATGACCAATCAAAGGATTATTGGTTGCTCATTGTTTTGTTATTAAACGTGCGGAGATAGAGTTTGTATCAGTCCAAAGACAGTGGTGGCGTAACCGTAGCTATGTTGCGCGCCTTTATAACTTTAAGCAAAACTTTGAATTTAACCAAGGCATGTGACGAACTGAAAACAACGAGACAGACTGTGCGCCGGCACATCAATGACCTCGAAAGGATCAAAGGGCAGCCACTTTTTGTAGTCGAAAATCGCGAATATTCCATGACACCTTTTGGAAAGGCGTCCGTGGCAGACGCTGAGACGATATTAAGGCATATCGAAACCTGGTCGGGCCAGTCTCAGGTCACCAAGCAAAGTTCGCAATGGCTGGAAGTGAGCAGCTATCTCGATCCTGATGGACGAGAGTTTTTCTCCCAGCAGCAGCCTATGTTTCGATTGGCCTCCAATGGCCTGCCCATTATGAAGACCGCTCTCGGTGCCTGGGGAATGGCTCAAACGCAAATCGAAGATCCTGCGATGGCCGACGTCAGGCCCTATCTCGTGATCTACAGAAAAGGCGCGAACGGCTGGGTATTTGTCGAAGTGGGCAAGAGTTCAGCTTATGCACAGTGGTTTGGATGGGCTTGGTCAAAAAGTGCCATCGGAAAACTGATGCAGGAAGACAATGTTGGCGATGATTTCAATGAATTCATCTCTGGGGCGTATGCACGCATCTACGGCGAAGGGGGGGTTCGCCTTGATCACCTTTATGCCTATCTTCCGAAAGAAGGCAGCGACGAGGTGATACCGGTCAGTTTCCAACGCCTGTTGATGGGCTGCGTCTTTCCTGATGGGACTCCAGGTCTTGGCGTTCTGGTTCTAATCACGAACAATATTGAAATCGATGCTCTTGAGTCTGTGGATGTTCCTGGCGTGCCGCAGGAACTTGTCATGGACTTCGAACTTTAGTTGGTCTTTGTGTTAATTAGAAATGTGGGGCAAGTGCTTCATTTAGATGAAAAATTCTGTTAAGGCCGAGTAGGTCAATACAAGGGAAAGCTAATGTCAGCACTCGGCCTATACAACACGATCAATAGCGTCTCGAGCATTATCAAGAATCTTGAAGAAGCAGGGATGCGTGTTGAGATCGGAGACGATTTTGCAGCTTACCGAAGGATACGGAACTTACAGAAAGACCGATCAGGACTGTATCCGATGTTCGATGTTACTTGCTCTTACGTCGATCAGTCCAACGCATTCTGGGTTTGTGGGTTTAATGAAACCGACGAGCTGGTTCACACCCAGGCAATAAGACAGCTGGATTTGTCAGGCGTAACACTTGGCCAGCACATGGACATGCACCGGCACAAGTACATGACACCAAACTCAACACCTGATCCGGATCGCACCTATTATTCTCGCCCCCAAGCCCTGCATAAGATCACTGGAAAAGTCTGCTATCACGGTGATTTCTGGCTGAAGGATGGTGATGGCGGACACAGAAAACTGGGTTTAACACCTCTTCTTTCGCGCTTTGTTCTGGAAATGGCGCTCAAAACGTGGGTGCCTGACTATGTGTTCGGCTTCGTACCGACAACATTGTCGTACAAAGGAATCCAGGCTCGTTACGGCTATACCCACTGCGAACCCGGTGTATGGCTTGGACCAGACAATCAGGTGACAGATGAAGACGCACTTGTCTGGATGAACACGGAAGAGATCATGCACTTTCTGGAGATCCAACCCGGAGAAATGTCACATGATCGCCATAATGCTGCGCAAAGTTTGATGGTAAGACCGATTGGTGTCGTTGCTTGATGGCATTTCATGATTCCAACGGATGTCGGTAATATCAATGTTAGAAAGTGCTTGCGTTGAACCGAAAAAACAGCGTTTTGCGATGACCTTGACGTCACGCAGAACGATCATCAGTTCGATTGCGGCAAGCATCGCTTTCGTGATGGAACTGACTTTGGTTCCGCTGGTTCTTCCAGCAATTCAGACATTTTATGATTTGACGCTCAGCCACGTTGCCTGGGTCTTCAACTCCTATGGTATCTCGGTGGCACTTGGTGTCATCGTTGGGGGCCTGATTGGGGATGCTTTCAACATCAAAAGAGTATTTGCTACCGGCGTCGTGATGTTCGCAATGGGGGCAGCCATCGTTGCATATGCGGCGAACTTCGAGATGCTGATTGCAGGTCGCGTCCTGCAAGGTTTTGGGGGTGGTATTTTCTCGCCATTGGTCCCGCTTCTCCTCACCAGAACGTTGCCACATCGACCGGGTAAGATTCTGATCATATGGGGCAGTTTAACCGGCTACGTCGCGACGTTTGCGCCATTGGCTCTTAGCCAGACGATCATGTCCACCGGTTGGCAATCGGTCTTTGTTCTTTTCGCAGTTCTCGCAGGGGTGGCGCTGGTCTTGTCTGTGAAAACGGAAGCCGGGAAATTTATGCCCAGCGCACAGAAGGTACCAAATCTGGGTCTGCTGTTTGGCACAGGCGATGTCTGGCTCGTCTTCGGCTACATCTTCTGTACGTATGGTGCCATCACCTTTTTCCTGTTCAGACTACCCCTCTGGTTGGCAGACATTGACTATAGTGTGAATTCGATTGGCCTCATCCTGGCTATGATATGGCTCTCATTTTCAGTTGTCGGAACACTCTTGCGAAATTGGGTAGACAGTTACCATGTGCGGATCATCGTGCTGGCGGCACCGTTCCTGATCGCGGCCAGCTTTCTGGTGGTATTCTTCTACCATGGAATAGGATGGCTCACGTTATCCGCTGCATTGGTTGGGGCTGGATTTGCCTGCAGCAATGCGCCATCAACCCAATTGGTCTTGCAGTTCGCTCCCCAAAGTCTGAGCGCCATCTGCACAAGCCTGGACATCACATTCGCAAGGCTTGGAGGCGTTGCAGCTGTTGCTTTGCTGGCACAGGCAGGATTTGGCGCGTCCGTTGGATCGGTTGTACTGCTGTCGTTTGTCGCTCTTATCTGTGCGCTGATTTTCTTGCGAAAAATAATTGATAATTAGTTTCTGTTGGCTCTGTCGCAGTGCCTTGCGCATCAATGGCCCCAAGTGGATGGTGGCATGCAGCGATCATGAACAAGCCCGCCGTTTACGCCGCACCGCTCTGAACCCCGAGTTCATTGATTTGGGCATACACTTTTTGATGGGATGGTGCGTTCAATCCCCCCGCTTTGGCCTTGCCGCATGAACGGACCCATGGATGAACTCAGATTCTCGTTGTGAATGATGGAGCCTGCGGGGGCGGGTCAGGCGCTCAAGTGGAATGCGGCGCAAACCAAAGGCACCTTCCAGATTTTGAACCAAAGATACTGGTTAAGTTTACAGCGGCTTGCTAGACCACAGCCCATGTCACAAAAAGAACTGGATGAAATCGAGATGATGCGGAAATGCCTGATCGTTCAGTTTGAACCTCGTCATGAAGAGGTGCTTCCTTCAGTCATTGCGGCATGTAATTTTGCGGGCTATCGGCCCACTGTTCTGTTGAACCGCAGGATTAAGCGGGTCCGTGGTGACATCTTTCAGCTTGTTCAGGGGGGCGTTGCAGATATTCGATATCAGTCTCTGTCGCCGGATCAGGACGCAGAAGCGGCTGATTGGGATCGCGAGTTGGCAGACGACATAGATTTCGTCATCGTAAATACATTGAACCGACCCAAGGTCGCGAACTGGGCGAAACGATGCGGCAAGCCGGTCATCGCGCTGATACACAACGTCGACCAATTCATGAAAAACCCCAAATTCACCGATCTATTGGGGCGGCCTGATTTTGTATTCATGACCTTGGGTATGCATGTGACCTCCGCATTGAACGCGCGAACCGATGGGAACTACATAGACAAGTTTGGGTTCCTTGCCCCCTATGTTCTCACTGACACACCACAAGATTACAGCGTGTCTACTCCACGCAAAGTTGTTGTTCCCGGTAACTTGACGTTGCGATCGCGGAACTATCTTGGACTGATTGATGCACTGTCTGCCCATCCTGCGCGATGGGAAAACCTTGTATTTGAGTTTCCGTCCAGCGGTGACTCTCGGGATCTGGTTGCGGACGCCATCACAGAAAATAAACTGAGCCATAAGATCACGATCTTGCCCGCGGGTGCGAACAATGAAGTGCCGCATGAAGATGTTTTTAAATGCTTTCGTTCAGCAACATTCTTCCACCCGTTGATCGCAGATGGATTTGCGCAATATCAAACGATCAAAATCACCTCGACCACATCTATGTCGGTTGGTTTTGGTGTTCCGATGATCATGGATCGCTATTCTGAATCCTGCTACCGTTTTCCAATGCTTGTCTCAGACCACTCAATTGAAGCGACGCTCGACCGTCTCTCGACGGTTGAGGAACAGGAGCTGATGGACATCAGCGCCAAGCTCGATGCATATCGGACAGAAATGACAGAGCGATCCGGTCGGGATATGGCGCGAATGATCTCTTTGATCGTATGATCACTATTTTCGCGCCACCGCTGACAGCAACGCATCCGCAGCGATCGACGAAGAAGGTTGCACAAGGTGATCGGCGTCAAAGTCCTGCCTGAATATAGCGCCATTTCGCCGCATCAAGCGTCTGAATTTGTAAGGTCTGTCGTTTATCGCAGCACTGATTATGTCGGACAATTGCTGCTTGCGTTTCAGTTTCCTGCTTAGGTTATGACCTTGGTCTTGAACGATATAATGGCGCAATCCATGAAACTGAGGGAATTTCTGTGCATGTAACAATTCCCCAGGCGTATCCCCATGAACGATGAAAACGGTTTGACCGTCCGTTCTTCGCAACCTGACCTCTGGGAAATCATACGTTTTGATATTCTTTCTGTATTTCTTCCACCGCTTCTCTTCCGGGATTACGTCCGGTGAGACTGAATATTGCGGCACAAATGCCAACACGGTCTTTGCCCCGACCAAATCTTTGAGAAGCAAGGCCATGGTTCCCCCCATGGAATTTCCCAACAAGTGAATGTCGGAAGTTCCCAACTCCTTGGCGAACGCCCCGATCCGATCAATTATTTGGGCACTTAACCCATCACCGTTCAGCCAACTCCGGCTCTTGTCGCTGATGAAGAGAGCATGGTTTTTCTGATCTTCTGTCGCGGATTTGAAAAACTCAAAAGGAGGATATTCATCGGGGTTCTGCCCCACACCACTTAGAACAACAACCAGCTTGTCCGATGTCCCGCGCCAGCAGGCCATCCGCAAAGGTTCCTTTGCCTGAATTATCTCAAGTTCTTGCTTCAACAGAAACCGTTTTGCATTCTTGGCATGGTCGAGATGTCCATTGCTCGCCTTCTCTCAATTATCTCTTTGCGCTGCCCAGACAAATTTTGATGATTTTCGGGGCACTGGATCAAGGCCAGCTTGTCTCAGAAGCTGCTTACAACGCGACATCCCATCCATACCATAGACATCTGGATGGAACTCGATGACCACCACATTGATCCCTGACAAATCAGCGCCTTCAAGGAAATCAAGCTCTCCACCTTCAATATCCATCAACAAAACTGTGGGAGCGAAATCCGCTTTCACGGCTGCATAATCATACGCTGGCACTGTAATTTGCTCAGACAGTTCACGTTTTGGGGTGTCCAGCGATGAAAATGCAAAGCGCTTGGAGACATTGAATGTGACACTTTCAGGAACGTCATTGCCGCTTAGAAGTGCGCCATTGGTCACCGAAATGATGTGATCCACCTTATTGTGCTTGTAGGTCGCCTCAATCACAGGGATCAAATTCGGGTTTGCTTCAAAGGAAAGCATCTTCTGCGGTTTACAATTATGCGCGATCGTTGTGCCAACAATCCCAATACCGGCCCCACATTCCAGGACCCGGTCCATTGACTTGACAAGATGTAGAGCGCCCGCAATTTCCTCTTTTTCATAGCGCCCGTTGTTTATCTTGCGAACCAACCATTTTTGGCCGACGGCAAAGGATTTGGGCACTTGGATACCGTGACAGCTTGCGACGATCCCTTTTGGCAGAGCGTCAGGAGCGCGTTGGGATTGGGGGCGGAAGGTGAATTTGCTACTCTGTTCGAGATCTTTGAGAAAGCGACGTTGGCTGGCTTCACTGGTTTCTTTCCAGCCCTTATTTGTTGCCATGCCCGCATCAGCCAACTGTTTGCCCAATGCCGGCAGATCAAGCGTCGCCAGGGAAAACCGGTCAACGCGTTTCCTGTCTGATCGGATCCAATTTTCGCCAATTGCATCTATTACCAGCGGGCGCGTACCGGAAAACGACGCCAGATGATTTTCGATCCCGCCAGCGGCGGATGAACTGCGCCGCTTGATCATCGCAATTTTCTGATCTGGCCTGGCAATCATCGCAAGAAGATGCAGGGCGGATCCATCGGGGGCGACAATCTCGCGTGCTGCTTTGTATCGCGCGATCTGCGTTTCGACGTCTTCCTGTTGCGGGTGAAATATGGTGTACCCACTTTTCTTTAGCTGCTCCTCAACGATTGTCTCACCAATTATTCCACCGCGCCGCGCACCAAAGGCCGAGCGCGAAATATAGAGCCGTTCGGGCCCTTCCGGCGAAATGTTTCGTGCAAATTTTTCTTTAATAAAGGCTCTGAATTTAGGGGTACCGGTTGTCATGCGCGACATGCCAAATCCCTGCCCCGGCACCCAGAGTTTCGTTACTGCCGTTGGGGCGCTTACAATGCCGATTGGGGCCTTGATCCCAAGATGGGTAAAAATCTGTTCCTGAAAACGCGATAAAAATGGGTTTTCTGCCGTATGCCATCTGACAGCTTTGCCATCCGACGATGCATCGGGTCGTTTCCTTAAGAACAGCACGCCGTCGATTTTGCCAGGAATCTCGCCGTATCCCCAGATGCGACCAAGCGTTTCCACAAGAAAATGCCCAAAATGGTCATGGAGAACGCCACCCCAAAGATAGTTACCTTCCAATACGTCCTTGGGGGTCGATGGATCCACCACCTTGGGGAGGGTCATGAGTGGTTTCCCTCGCCACAGCACAGCATCGTGGCAGTAGCTCTTGTCACGGTCGAAAACGCCACACTCCTGAACCAGCCCCCTCTGCACAGAAGGTACCACATGCGCGCCATCTAATTCGCGGATCTGATGGGCCCAACTCTGCAAGTCAGTAGGGTCTGGCGGCTGCATAGCCACTTCATTGTCTTTCATCGGTAGCGTTACCTGCACTGCGTAGCATCTCTTCTGGAGGCTTTTCTTTCGATCATCTATAGGGAGAAATCGGTCGCATTGCCAGTTCTTTCCCCCCTTACCAGTCTCTGCCCGCCAAGAGGAATCAGCGTCTTCGTCACTCTAATGGGTTCAGGAAGTGTCTCATTTCAAAAGACTTTCCCGTATTGAAATACAGGCGAGACCTGGCAAAACCACCGGACATCAGCTGTTGTATGAAAGCAATCAACCGCTCATAATTCCCAAAAACAGAATGCACACGGAAAGGTAACGAGAATGCGCTTTGAGGTGGATGGGCTTAGGTTCGACACGATAAAACCCAGAATTTTCCAGATTGGTTTCAACAAATGTGGAACACGATCTTTCTATGATTTTTTTGAGAGAAATGGCATCAAATCAGTGCATTTCAAACGTGGTGACCTGGCGCGCGGGATCAGTGAAAACGTCTCTTCCGGACAACCGCCTCTCAAAGGCTGGGACAAGTGGACAGCATACACCGACATGCAATCTGTCAAAAAGACGGATGTGATTGAAGCCTGCACCTTTTATCGCTCGTTCGCGGCCTACTATCCGCGCTCTTATTTCATTCTGAACACGCGCAGCAAAGACCGTTGGATCAAGAGCAGACTGAACCACGGAACAACTCAAAACTATGGGGAGCGATACCGGCAGGGCTTGGGATTGACCTCAATGGAGGAAACGGTCGAAGCATGGTCGGCGATGTGGGACAAACATCACACCGAGGTGCCTGCATTCTTTAAGGAAACTGGGCAACATTTCATTGTCTACGACATAGAACAGGACGAACCCGAAAAGCTGTCCAAATTCCTGACACCTGACTTTATCACCGATCCATCCCTTTTTGGCCACGAGGGCAAAACAAACACCCCACCTCAAGATGCAAAACCGGTCACATCCGTGCCCGGATATAACCCAAAGAAAACCGCCGCACCGCCGTCAAATAAATCAGAAACATCACCAAAAAAAACTGGTTCAGACGCGCTTGACGGGCGCTTTGTCCCACGAAACGACATTGTTGGTTTTGATGAAACCGCGACCCAACCACCCTATCAGCATGTACCTCAAAAGAAGCCTGAGGAAGGTTGGACGGGGAATCTCATTATCGCTTCGATGAAGGACGAAGGCCCATTCTTGCTGGAATGGATCGCCTATCATCGGGCAATCGGGTTTGATCATTTCCTGATTTTCACCAACGATTGTTCCGATGGAACGGACGAGATGCTCCAACACCTGGAAAAGCATGGCATCGTTACGCATGTGAACAACGATGACTGGGCGGGCAAGTCTCCACAGTCGTCAGCGTTGCAGGATGTAATGGTCAGGCCAGCAGTGTTTGAAGCTGACTGGATAGTGCATATTGACGCGGATGAATTCATCAACATCCGAACCGGGAACGGGACATTTGCCTGTCTTCTCAAGGCATTGCCTGAAAATGTCACCAACATCGCTATGACACAGCGCATCTTTGGGTCAGCGGGTTTAGAAGAATACAGCGATCTACCAACCATCGCGCAATTTGACAAATGTGCACCGTCATATCTCCCCAAACCGTATACCGCTTGGGGGTTCAAAACTGCTACGCGCAATATTGACGCTTATCAGTCCCTCAGCACACACCGCCCCGGCAACCTATCCAAAGAACTTATAAACGAGGTTTTCTGGGTGAACGGATCAGGCCAGGATATTACAAAGGAACGGGGAAAGAGCGGATGGCGTTCCGATAAAAAGACTGTCGGATACGATTTGGTTCAACTTAATCACTATCCTCTGCGATCATTGCACGCATTCTTGGTCAAACATGAAAGGATGGCTCCTAAGAAAAAGGAAAAAGGGGCTGAATACTGGGTACGAATGGATTGGAATTCCTGTCAGGACATCACTGCCCAAAGGAACCTACCTCGATTCACGCGTGAGCTTGAGCAATTGATGAACGATCCGGACGTAGCGCGACTTCATGAAATGTCCGTCCAGAAGCAAAAACAAAGGATCGCAGCGATCATAGAAACACCGAAAGCCATGGATTTGATCCGCCAGGTAAAATCCAAAACGCTCAATGATGTATCTCGGGTTGCTGAAATTTTAGAGCGCGACTCTGCGACGGAATAATTCTGGAGGATATCGGTGTGGACCAACGGGATTGTTGCATTAACCATGTGATGTTGTGAGTTGTGGTGCGGAGAATCCCGTTATGCCGAGCAAGCAACCATTCAAACGCCATCGTTTTCCCGCTGCGATCATTCTGTCTGCCGTACGGATGTAACTGCGATATCCACTTTCCAATGAGGATGTGGCTGATCTGCTAGCTGAACGTGGTTTGGACATGGATAGATCAACTGTGTTCCGTTGGGTGCAGAAATATGGACCGGAGCTATCCAAGCGCGCCGAGAAACATCTTAGCCGCGCAAGCCTGAACTGACATGTTGATGAAACATATCTTCGGATAGGTGGGAAGTGGCGCTATCTTTGGCGCGCAATTGATGCAGCCGGACGGTTAGTGGATTTCAAGCTGACAGCCAGGCGTGGTGCGAAGGCTGTCCAAGCCTTTTTAAACAAAGCTATCGAGCGGGTATGCGTGCATCGTCCTGTCTCGATCTGCGCGGCTAGGCCCACACCCATCGGAAGGTGATCCGTGAGATAAACCACCACTATAGTCCACACTTCGACTACATCCCGCATATTGATCGCAAATATCTCAACAAACGCGTCGAGAGTGATCACGCCGCTTTGAAATGGCTGCTTGGATACCGGTAAAGCTTCCGATCTCTGCGATCTGCGATGGTAACGTTACGAGGGATGGAAACCATCAGGACATTCAAGAACGCGCATAGCTCCCGAGCTGCTGTCTATACGCCACTATTCTTCTATGGGCAGAGTTATCTACTTTTGGCAATTCCAGAAGTTGCGTTTACTCGGTGGGTTCTCTGCGTCGTAGGGACCGACATAGGATCGCTGTGAGCGACGACTCGGCTATTCGCTCCTAGCGTTTTCTGTGCTTATTCTGTGTTCGACACAAACAAGCACAGCATCCGAGGCAGCCCAAAGCACTTGTTTTTATTGACAAAAATGGTGAGCCCGTCCGGGTTCGAACCGGAGACCTACTGATTAAAAGTCAGTTGCTCTACCAACTGAGCTACAGGCCCACTGGCGGTCTACTTAGAAAGGAGGCGCAGGGGGGTCAAGCCCAAAACCTGCGAATTTCTAGACACATGCTGGATAAGTGCGCTCAGCACAGCTATATGCGCCAAATGTGCAGCGCTTTGACACCTGATTTGCCCTTTATGAAAATGCATGGGCTGGGAAACGACTTTGTCGTTGTGGACGCACGTGCGTGTGACCTGAATATTACTGCTACGATGGTCAAGGGAATCGGTGATCGGCACTTTGGCGTTGGCTTTGACCAGTTGGCGGTCATCAACAATGGCAACGGCGACGCCCATCTGACCTTTTATAATGCTGACGGCTCTGTCTCTGCGGCTTGCGGGAATGCCACACGTTGTATTGCTCGGTATTTGATGAATGAAAGCGGGGCCGATCATTTGCACCTGACCACAGATCGCGGTGATCTGGTCGCCAAGGATGCCGGCAATGGCCTGACAGCGATCAATATGGGGCAACCGCAACTGCAATGGGATGAAATCCCTCTGGCGCACGAAATGGACACGCTTGAATTGCCCATTGATGGTGCGCCAACGGCGACAGGGATGGGCAATCCGCATTGCACCTTCTTCGTGCCTGATGTTGCAGCCATTGACCTCGCACAGTTTGGCCCAACCATCGAACATCATCCACTCTTTCCGATGCGAACCAACGTGCAGATTGCTCAGATCGTTGGCCCTGATCACATTCGTATGCGGGTCTGGGAGCGTGGCGTCGGCATCACCTGGGCGTCAGGATCCTCATCGTGCGCGACAGGCGTTGCAGCGGCGCGCAGGGGCCTCACAGGGCGTGATGTGCGCATTGATCTGGATGGCGGCACATTGCACGTCAGCTGGCGCGAGGATGGTGTCTGGATGACTGGTCCGACCATGCATGTATTCAGCGGAACGCTGACACCAGATTTTCTGATGGGCCTCACATGAGCGCGCCTGTCTTCTCAAATCACGGGTGCCGGCTGAACGCTTATGAAGTTGAGGCGATGAAGGATCTGGCCGGTCAGGCGGGGCTGAAAAATGCTGTTGTGGTCAACACCTGTGCCGTGACGGCCGAGGCGGTGCGCAAAGCACGCCAGGACATCCGCAAGCTGCGCAAGGCCCACCCAGATGCACGTTTAATCGTGACAGGGTGTGCGGCACAAACCGAGCCTGACACCTTTGCCAAAATGGCCGAGGTGGACGCCGTGATCGGCAACACCGAAAAGATGCAGGCGGGCACTTGGACTGGCATTGCCGCAGACTTTATCGGCGCGACCGAGGCCGTTCAGGTGGATAACATCATGTCGGTCACTGAAACGGCAGGCCATTTGATTGATGGTTTTGGCACCCGCAGCCGCGCCTACGTGCAGGTTCAGAATGGCTGCGATCACCGCTGTACGTTTTGCATCATCCCCTTTGGGCGCGGCAATTCCCGGTCTGTTCCGGCGGGCGTGATCGTGGATCAGATCAAGCGGCTTGTGGATAAGGGGTTTAACGAAGTTGTACTTACGGGCGTTGATCTGACATCATGGGGTGCTGACCTGCCTGCGACCCCCAAATTGGGTGATCTGGTGATGCGCATCCTGCGGTTGGTCCCTGACCTGCCCCGCCTGCGCATTTCATCAATTGATAGCATTGAGGTGGACGACAATCTGATGCAAGCCATCGCAACAGAACCACGTCTGATGCCGCATCTGCATCTGTCGCTCCAACATGGTGACGACATGATCCTCAAACGGATGAAACGGCGTCATTTGCGAGACGATGCAATCCAATTTACCCAAACGGCCACGCAATTGCGTCCCGATATGACCTTTGGGGCCGATATCATTGCGGGATTCCCGACAGAGACCGAGGCGATGTTTCAAAATTCACTGCGGTTGGTGGACGACTGCAACCTGACGTGGCTGCATGTCTTTCCCTACTCCTCCCGTCCCGGTACCCCTGCCGCACGGATGCCCGCGGTGAACGGGACCGATATCAAATCCCGCGCAGCGCGTCTGCGGATGGCGGGAACGATCCGCGTCGCGGATCACCTGCGCAATCAAATCGGGAAGACACATCATATCCTGATGGAAAGCCCGACAATGGGGCGCACTGAACAATTCACTCCTGTGCTGTTTGACCAACCGCATCCCGAAGGGCAGATAATTCAGGCAACAATTCTGTCCACCGCCGCCGATCATCTTGCTGCGTAGCAAGGTGATTTCCTCGATCAAAGGATAGCTCAAGTGAATTCGACACCTCCACCATTCGAGTCTGGTTTCCTTGGCAGCGCGTCCGATGATCTGCGTGACTTGATGACAGCGCTCGCTGTCCGGAAGGATCTGCGCAAAGGCGAGACGCTATTTGTTCAGGGCGATCAGGGCGAGACGCTTTATGCTGTGCTCTCGGGTGCTCTCGAAGTCAGCGTAGCATCGCCGGAGGGCCGCAAATTGAGCCTTCAAATCATGCATAAGGGGGCGGTTTTTGGCGAAATCTGCTTGTTTGATCCCGGCCCCAGAACAGCAACGGTAACTGCACTTAAAGCCACATCTGTGCTGGGCATTCGAAACTCAGACGTCCTCAAGGCCCTACGGGACACGCCCAGCTTGAATATCGACATGATCCAGCTGGCAGGAAAACGCTTACGG
This sequence comes from Sulfitobacter sediminivivens, assembly GCF_042611115.2. NCBI lineage: Bacteria > Pseudomonadati > Pseudomonadota > Alphaproteobacteria > Rhodobacterales > Roseobacteraceae > Sulfitobacter > Sulfitobacter sediminivivens. The sequence continues at coordinate 64,386 of NZ_JBHGAR020000007.1, read as the reverse complement.
TGGATGGGGGCGCAATTGAACGAACAGGTATTTTTGCCCCTGCCAGCCCGACTTGCACGCAAAATCCTACAGTTGACCGGCAATGGGCAAACCCAGACCGATACACTGGTCATGTCCCAATCAGATCTGGCCGAGTTTGTGGGCGCAAGCCGCGAAGCGGTCTCAAAAACCCTGTCGATCTGGAAGTCTGATGGCGTGATCGACCTTATTCGGGGTGGCCTGATACTGCGTGACCGAAATTCATTAACAAAAATCGCGAATATTATCGATTTTTAATCGCTCTGTGAGCTAGTTCACAGACGCGTCTGATCGGACGCGCAATACTCAAACCATTGAGACACACTGCTCAGGTAAGACCAAAGCCCCAATATTCATTGTGGGTATCTGAGCATCATATAACGGTAAACGGTCAGACAAGCGCGAAAGGTGGCTAAGCCATTCTGGACCGGGGAGCGAGCTTTAAAGCAAACTCCTTCTGACCAATTTTTTCAGATTCCCTTTCTCCCTGAGGAGCTGCTTATTTCAGGCGGCTCAAACTTAACCCCTCCGGCCGCATAAGGCCGGAGGGGTCTTTTCCAGAAAATCTAAATTGCTGTCAGTCGTTCTCTTTGTGCTTGATCGGTGCCCAAATGCGCTTGTTCGTCAGATAAAGCAGCACGGACAGCAAAGTCAGGAACAACACCCCGGTAAAACCGGCCTGCTTGCGATCACCCATTTTAGGTTCAGCCGTCCACATCAAGAACGCGGACACATCCTCTGCCAGATGATGGGCATCGTTCGCATGGCCATCAACGAACTCTACCTGCTCATCTTCTATAGGCGGTGCCATAGAAATCCAGCCACCGGGAAAGGCGGTGTTTTCATAGAACGTGGTGCCAGCCTGTTCTTTGGTCTCACCGGTATAGCTGGTCATCAAAGCTGCGATGTATTCGGCGCCACCAGTACCTTTGAGAAACTGATTGATGCCCAATCCATAGGGTCCGTGAAACGCCGCACGTTTCTTGGCCATCAAAGACAAGTCAGGTGCGTTTTCCAGATTAGAGCCGGGAAAATGATCGACAGGAGTGGCTGGACGCGTGTCATCTAGATCGGCGTCATACACGTCCCACTGCTTGGCAAATTCAATCACCTGATCTTCTGGCAGGCTCGGGCCACCATCGTCGCCCAATGTCCGCAGGGCGACATATTGAAGACCGTGACAGGCTGAACAGACCTCAGTGTAGATCTGCAAGCCACGCTGCAACTGATTCACATCATAGGCACCGAACGGGCCATCAAACGAAAAGTCGATGTTTTCGATGTGCGGGGTCGCATGGCTATCGCCGCCGTGGTCATCCTGCGCCATGACACCAACATCAGGATCGTCTGCATGCGCCTGCCCGCTGGTTGTATCGGTTGCCGCCCAAGCCACCGATCCAAGGCCAACGGTCAGAAGTGCAGACAGGATATGGTTTTTCATCATTTTCATCTGCCTTACTCCGCCGCAGTTGTCGTTGCTTTCGACTCGCCATAATGCGCGTCGAAATCGGCTTCGATTGTTTCTGGTTGTGGCAATGGTTTCTCGATCACGCCCAACAGTGGCAGGATGATCAGGAAATAGCCAAACCAGTATGCCGATGCGATAAGTGAGAAACTGGCATAGGGCTCTTCTGCTGGCATGGCACCCAGCCACATCAACGCGAAGAAGTCGATGACCAGAAGGGCAAACCACCATTTGAACATCGGACGATAGCGGCCCGAACGCACGCTCGACGTATCCAGCCATGGAACCAGCGCCATCACAATGATCGCACCGAACATTGCCAACACGCCAAAGAATTTGGCGTCAATGATGCCCCCCGTCACGAAGGACGCGATTTGCACCACCCAAACCTCGGACGTAAAGGCCCTCAGGATCGCGTAGAAGGGCAAGAAATACCATTCAGGCACGATGTGCGCAGGCGTCGCCAGCGGGTTCGCTTCAATATAGTTGTCGGGATGGCCCAGATAGTTCGGCATAAAGCCGACAACAGCAAAGAAAATTGCAAGGATCACGGCCAGCGCAAACAAATCTTTGATCACGAAATAGGGCCAGAAAGGCAGCGTGTCTTTCTCTGCCTCTTCTTTCGATCCGCGGCGCACTTCTACACCTGTCGGGTTGTTGTTGCCTGTGGTGTGGAAAGCCCAGATATGCACGATCACCAGGCCCGCAATCACGAAGGGCAGCAAATAGTGAAGGCTGAAGAAACGGTTCAACGTGGCGTTATCCACCGCGGGTCCACCCAGCAGGAAAGTCTGCAATGATTCGCCCACGAACGGGACAGCGCCAAACAGACCAGTAATAACTGTGGCACCCCAGAACGACATCTGACCCCAAGGCAAAACGTAGCCCATAAAACCGGTTGCCATCATCAGCAGGTAAATCAACATGCCAATGATCCAGGTTATTTCACGCGGCGCCTTGTAAGAACCATAGTACAGGCCACGAAAGATGTGCGCATAAACAGCGATAAAGAACAGCGATGCACCGTTGGAATGCAAATAGCGCAGCATATAGCCGCCGTTCACATTGCGCATGATGTGTTCAACAGATGCAAACGCCTGATCGACGTGAGGTGTGTAATGCATCGCCAGAACAATACCGGTGATGATCTGCAGACCCAGACAGAATGTCAGAACAATACCCCAGATCCACATCCAGTTGAGGTTCTTGGGTGTCGGGATCATCAATGTGTCGTAGAGCAGGCCAACGACATTCAGGCGGCTTGAAAGCCACTTTTCGCCCTTGGTCTTTGGCTCGTAATGGTCGTGTGGAATTCCAGCCATCTATCTGCTCCCTTAACCCAGCTTAATTGTTGTGTTGTCCGCCCAAGAAGCAGGCGGGATCGGCAGATTTTCCGGGGCCGGACCTTTGCGGATACGGCCAGACAAGTCGTAGTGAGAGCCGTGGCACGGGCAGAACCAGCCGCCAAAATCCCCGGCATCAGCCAGCGGCACACATCCCAGATGTGTGCAAACACCCATCTGAACGATCCAGGCACCCGGCGCTTCGCCCTCTGGTGACGGCATCACACGGTTCGCATCGGTCGCGACCGCGTTGGGGTCAGAAATATTTGCGTTACGCGCACTTTCGTCAGGAAGCGCACCGACGGCTGCCTCATCCTGCGCTTTTGCCTCTTGGATCTCAGCACCACTGCGGTGGCGGATAAAAACGGGCTTGCCCAGCCATTTGACGGTCAATTGCGTGCCAGGTTCAACACCGCCTACATCCACACGGATAGACGACAGCGCAAGCACGTCCGCTGACGGGTTCATCTGGTTCACCAGGGGCCAAACGGCAGCACCAACGGCGACAACACCTGTACCGGCAGTCGCATAATAGAGGAAATCCCTCCGGTTGCCTGCGTGATCATCTGCTTGAGACACGAGTTTTCTCCACTTCTTGGCCAATCAGTGACCATCAGACATAGGGGCATCACGTCACATGTTACCCAACTTCAATTCGGTATCTACCGGGACAGGGCGCGCCCGTCCAGATGTCAAAGCCGCGCAAAGGGTCGCAGGGGGTCCGGGTTATGCAAAAAAACATCGCAATCAGGCCCCGATTACCCCTTTGGCGGTTGGGTTGCCTGCATTGAGGCACGCGAATCAAATTTCTCGAACCAGGCCGATAACGCGTCGTTGCCTGTGCGCCATCCCCGCGCATCCAAACGAAAATCGACGTAACCAAGGGCGCAGCCAACAGCGATCTGACCCATATCCAACGGCCCGGACAGATGGCTCATCCAGCGGGTGTTCAGCGCAGCACAGGCGCGGGCGATCTTATCCCACTGACCGTCAACCCATGCGTCCATTCGCAAATTTTCGGGTCGCAGCCGCGTTTCATAAACCATCAGCAGCGCCGCATCCAAGATACCGTCGGCCGTCGCCTCAAGCGTCAGCGAGTCCCAATGCCGCGCGCCGGACCCGTACAATTTACCACCTGCCCGATCGTCGAGATAGGCACATATTACCCGGCTGTCATACAGCGTTGGCCCGTCAGGCCGTTCAAGTGCTGGTACTTTCCCCAGCGGATTTTTGGGAAGCAAACCATCGGCAGGCGCAAGTGGCGTGCCGGATTGCTCTTGCAGCGTCACGTCGTCCAATTGACTGGTTTCATGCAATAGCACCATCACTTTGCGGACATAAGGCGAGGTGGGGGAATAGGCGAGTTGCATCATGTATCCTTTGCTGGCTCGCACGAAGTATCACCTCGTGTTCCGCTATGTGCAATCATTCTTCCCCGACCCCACGCATCAACGCGGCAATTACATCCGTTTCTGCACCAAAACCGTATCCCGCGACATGATCAGCCGCTGACAGCCGCACAGCATCAGGCTTGTTCTGGTTCAGCTTCCAAGTCCCATCCACACCCGTGACCTGCATCCGACAAGGCACGATCTGACGCATCATCTTGTCCAAAACGTCTTTGGTCATCTTGGCGGTCTTCCATGGTTGTTTGGGCAATAACCGGTCCTCGTAGAAAGCCGATTGTCGATCCAACAGGTCGCGCAGTTCTTCTTGTGGGCGCAGCTCAAGAACACCGGTCAGATGCACGGCGACATAATTCCACGTCGGCACCTGGTCGGGGACGCCGTACCAATCGGGTGAAATGTAGGTGTCTGGGCCGGAAACAGCGATTTTAACAGTCATCGGTTCGTGTAACGCGCGCGCAATTGGGTTTGAACGGACCAAATGCAGGTCAGCCACATTGCCCGCCTCATCCAACAGAAATGGAATATGGGCAATCTGCGGACCGTTTTTGGCATTCGCCGCCAATATCCCAAACCCCCGTTCGCGGGCATAGCCCAGGTTACGGGCAGCATCCGCATCATGATAAATCGGGTTTGGGTGCATCGTAACTGTCCTTCCGCTCTTACCCTTTTGCTATTGCAGGTTTCGCCGAGCCTTGGCAACGTGGCACCATTCTCAGGGCGGGGTGAAATTCCCCACCGGCGGTAAGTGGTCAGTCCCACAGGAGCCCGCGAGCGCAACGCCCTCTGCTCACGCAGAAGGCTTGGACAGCAGATCTGGTGTGAACCCAGAGCCGACGGTCATAGTCCGGATGAAAGAGAATGCGTGGACAATAAGCAGGCTCTGGCCTGCCGCGTGTCTTCGTGATCGCCTTGGGTGGACGTGTCGAGACCAAACAAGGAGATCACATATGACACAGCTAAGTTCCGCCCTCACCCGCTTTGCCTTTGTCAAAGCGCAATGGCACGCAGATATTGTCGATTGTGCCTTGGACGGTTTCACCGAGATTATTGCCCCCGAATTTGTGGATGTTTTCGACGTTCCGGGCGCGTTTGAAATGCCGTTGATGGCTCAGACCCTTGCCAAAACAGGTAACTACAGCGCAATCGTCTGTGCCGCCTTTGTGGTCGATGGCGGCATCTATCGACACGATTTTGTCGCCAGTTCCGTTGTCGATGGATTGATGCGCGTCGGATTGGATGTTGGGGTGCCGATACTCTCGGTTTCATTGACGCCGCACCAATATCAAGAGACCGATCATCACAACGCCATCTATCGCAACCATTTTGTGTCCAAGGGACGCGAGGCCGCGGAGGCCGCCCTGAGCATCGTCGAAGCGTATGAGGAGCTAGAGAACTGATCTTCCCATATCAGCCACTTCACCCGAGGTAGTCGCGCAATTCCGGCGGTGGATTGTCCAACAAAATCCCCGCAGGTTGCGGCGCTTGCGCAATCCCGCCTTCGACAAAAATGACCTGATCGGCGATCCGCCTCACATCCTCTGGCGCATGTGTGACCATGATCAGCGTGACCTTGGTTTCGGACGCAAGATCGCACATCAGATCCAGCATATCGTTGCGCAAGGCTGGTCCCAGGGCTGCAAACGGCTCGTCCAGCAGAACCAGCGGTCTGGCCTGCACCAGAACCCGCGCCAGCGCCGCGCGGCTTTGTTGTCCACCGGACAATGCACCGGGCCGTTTTCCCGCGTGGTCCGATAGACCCACGCGATCAAGCGCATCTTTGACCCGGCCGTTATCTGCTGCACTCAGGCGCAGGTTCGCACGCAGGCCAAGGCCAACATTTTGCGCCACTGTCAGATGGGGGAACAGGTTGTTGTCCTGAAAAAGCATGGTCATCGGTCTCGCGCCCGGCACCGCATCGGTGATGTCGCGCCCATCCCAGATGATCCGCCCCTGATCAAGCGGGATGAACCCACAAATTGCACTAAGCAGCGTTGATTTGCCTGCTCCGGAAGGGCCGATCACCGCATACTTTTGCCCCTGATCAAGGGTCATATCTGCCGCCAGAATAAAGTCCCCTTGCCGAATGACGGTGTTCTCAAGCCTCAGCATGCCAGCGTCCTCCTTTATCGCAGACCCAAAAAACGCCAAGCGCCAAGACCAGCAAGATAAGCGCTGCACCCGCCGCAGCCTCCATCCGGTATGCCCCCATCAGACGGTACATTTGCAAAGGCAATGTTGCCCGGTCCGGGTCCGCAAAAAGTGCGATAACGCCCAAATCACCGACAGATAAAGCGCCCGTGAGCCCGGCTGCAAATCCGATTTGGGCCCGCAAGCGCGGCAGGATCAACCAGCGCCAAAGCGGCCAACCCCGCATTCCCAGACTTTCACCCAACCGCCCATAATCTTGCACTGTGTCGCGCAGCCTTGGCACCATGATGCGCAGGGCAAAGGGCAGCGCCATCAACGCATTGACCAAGGCGGTAACAGGCAGCGCCAATTGCACAGGATCAGCCACGGGATTTATCAGGATGAACCAACCTGTCCCGATCATCAACGGCGATGCGGAAAGCCCCAAAAGGCCAATCGCCTCTACCCCGCCAGTGCGGCGGGACGCAATCCATCCGGCCATGGGCAGCGCCAGCAGGCCCAGAACCACCATGCTGATCGTGGCCACATAGACCGATGCACCCGCCGCCTGCCAAACGGACACCGGCACCTGACCAAGCCCGGCAAGGCCGCGCAGCACAACCGCCCCCAAAGGCAGCAACAGGAACAGTGCAGATAACACAATGATGCCAATATCCAGACTGCGCTGCACGCCACTCTCGGCGTCCCAGCGTTGTACAGGCCGGTCTATGCCCCCGCCGATGCTGATGGCGGGAATCATCGACAAAGCAATCAGTGCCGCCCCTCCGGCAAGGACCAATTGCACCACCGCAAGCGATGCCGCGCGGCCGAGATCAAAATCAAACTTGAACGCCTGATAAATTGCCAATTCAACAGTCGTGGCACGCGGGCCACCACCAAGCGTAAGTGCCACTGCAAAGCTGGTCAGGCAGATGACAAAAACCAACGCCGCCACCCCCGGTACAATCTGTTTGAGCAACGGCCATTCCAAGGTGCGAAAAAGCGATACAGGCGTCAGGCGCAATTGCGCGGCCAGTCTGAACCGTTCTGCCGGGATGGTTTGCCAGCCCTGCAACAACAACCGGGTGGCCAGTGGCAGATTAAAGAATACATGGGCCAAAACCACACCATGCAGACCGTAAATGGAAACGCCCGGCAGACCAACCATGGCTAGCCCGGTATTCAACCAACCGCTTCTGCCAAAGACAGTCACGAGGCCAAGCACGGCAACAATCACAGGCAAGATAAATGGCGCACCCAGAAGCGTGACCAGAACGCCGCGCCCAATGAATTGACGCCGCGCCAATGCGCGGGCAAGCGGAATGGCCAACAGGACCGACAACGCTGCTGACAAAACCGATTGAACTACCGTAAACCGGATCGCAGCCCAATCACCGGGTCCAAGGCCAGCCCCCGGCTCCGCGCGCGTCGCGATGCCAACAAAAGCCAGCAAAACCGCCGCTACCACCAAAGCAGCAGCGGCAATGCCAACCCGTGTGGCTACTGAGTCAGCGCGCTGCGCCATGCTTCGATCGCTTTGTATTGCAAGGCGGCTGCTTCAAGTTCGTCATAAAACAGCACGTTTTCCGGCAACGGCAAATCGGACCATCCTTCGGGCCAGCTTTCTCGCGGCAATGCGGACGGCAGCGACCAGTTGGCCGTCGGGATGATCGTCTGGAATTCGGACGACATCACATAGGCCATAAATTGATCTGCCAATTCGGGCTGATCCGTTTTGGCGATCTTAGCCACCGTTTCAACCATGAAATAATGTCCTTCCGAGAACAGAGCGGCATGTTTGGTAAAATCTTCCTCGGCGAACATGTGGTACGCTGGCGATGTCGTATAGCTCAGCACCATGTCGGCCTCACCATCGGTGAACATGCCATAGCTGGCTGACCAATCCTTGGTCACGGTAAGAATTTTTGGGGCAAGTTTGGCCCATGCCGCCTCAGCCTCATCACCATAAACCGACTGAACCCAAAGAACGAGCGCCAGACCAGAGATCGAGGTGCGCGGGTCCTGGATGACGATCTTTATATCATCAGGCATGGCCAGCAGTTCGTCAAAGCTGGCAGGCGGGGTCGCCATGCGCGTGTCGTCATAGATGAACGCGGTGTGACCATAGTTGAATGGCAAGAAGGTGTCGTCGGCCCACTCAATCGGCAATGTCAGCGCGCCGTTGTCCTGACCATGCGGCGCGAACAGGCCCGTCGCACGCGCCTTTGCGGTCACATCCGACGTCAAACCAATGACAACATCAGCCTTGGTTCGAGTGCCTTCCAACAAAAGCCGTGGCAGCAGGTCGCCAGTTGAAAACTCCAGATCGCAATCGCAGATCTTTTCAAATTCCGCCTCAATCACCGGGCCTGGGCCCCATTCAGACGTAAAATAATCACCCGCATAGACGGTGAGTATGGGTGTTTCGGCATATGCCGCATGGGTAAAAATTGGGGCCCCCATAATGGCCGTCGCAAGTGCAAGATACTTCATCGCATCCTCCTTTTGCGGCGAAAGGAAAAAGGTGGATGGATGTCCAGACCTTCCCTCCGCCGGTGTTAACCGGTTCAGGTTCTACGGGTCAGCTTTCGCAATCTCAGCACAATCAGTGCCCCCCGAGGTAGGACCAGAGGTAGGAGGTGTGTGTCAGGGATGCAAGCCAAATCCCCTTGAGGCAATTCGTCCCGGACGCTAAGGATCATGCCAACAGGAGTACGTCCCATGTCGATCAACAGCTTTGGCCATCTTTTCCGCGTGACCACCTGGGGCGAAAGCCATGGACCAGCGATTGGTGCCACTGTCGACGGCTGCCCCCCCGGCGTGAATGTCGATGCCGAGATGATCCAGCACTGGCTCGACAAACGTAAACCGGGTCAGAACAAATACACCACGCAACGCCGCGAAGCGGATGAGGTGCGCATCCTGTCCGGTGTCTTTGAAGGGGTCACAACGGGGACGCCTATTCAGTTGATGATCGAAAACACAGATCAGCGGTCCAAGGACTATGGCGACATCAAAGACAAGTTTCGCCCCGGCCATGCCGATATCACCTATTACCAAAAATACGGCATTCGTGATTACCGCGGGGGGGGGCGGTCATCAGCCCGCGAAACGGCGTCTCGTGTGGCCGCCGGTGGGTTGGCACGCGAAGCGATCAAGGCAATGGCACCAGCCGTCCGGATCACCGGATACATGGTACAGATGGGACCGCATCAGATTGACCGCGCTGCGTTTGACTGGGACCAGATCAACCAGAATCCATTTTGGGTCCCGGACGCCAACGCCGCTGAAGCATGGGCAGATTACCTTGATGGATTGCGCAAATCAGGATCATCCGTCGGCGCAATCATTGAAGTCGTCGCACGCGGCGTGCCAGCGGGCCTTGGCGCGCCAGTCTATGGCAAGCTCGACACCGATCTTGCCGCCGCAATGATGAGCATCAATGCGGTCAAAGGTGTGGAAATTGGCGAAGGCATGTCGGCCGCAATGCTGACCGGCGAATTGAACGCTGATGAAATCAGTATGGGACCGGACGGGCCGGTCTATTCGTCGAACCACGCAGGCGGTATCCTTGGCGGGATCAGCACCGGGCAGGATATTGTCGTGCGGTTTGCAGTCAAGCCGACCTCCAGCATTCTGACCACCCGAAAAACCATCACCAAGTCGGGCGAAGATACTGAAATCATCACAAAGGGCCGCCATGACCCTTGTGTCGGTATTCGCGCGGTCCCGGTGGGCGAAGCGATGATGGCCTGTGTGATACTGGACCATCTATTGTTGCACCGCGGTCAGATCGGTGAAAACCGCGGTCATATCTGTTAATTCTTTGCCCTATTTGGCAGCCGCACTCAAAACCTCATCGAGGCCCTGAACACTTTGTTCCAGCACTCCCAGTGGCAATCGGGATCGCGCCAGAACACGCAGGCCAATGTATTGCGTCAAAAGCAGATTTGCCAAACGGTGCTTTGTCTCTGGTTCCAGCCGATCAAAACTGCGCTCATCTTCCAGCGCTTTTCTGAATCCAGCCTGCATTTTCGTCATCCCTTTTTTCACTGATTTTGCAATCTTCGGATCATCCACGGCGTCGCCAGTAGCAGCGGTACACATCAAACACCCACGGTAATCCGCATCAGCGACAGCGCGAGCCACACTTTCGAACAGCATTAAAATCCGCTGTTTTCCATGCTTAACTTCAGGGTTTTCCAAAAGCTCTACTGCCGTGTCAACGACTGCCTCTTCGTACCGGTCCAAGACCAGCAGAAAGAGGTTCCTCTTGTCTTTGAAAGCTTTATAGAGACTGCCTCGGGTCAATCCCATGCCGTCCAGAAGCTCCGGCAACGATGCACCATCATATCCGCGCGCCCAAAAGACCTGCATCGCCTTTTCAATCGCATCATCTGGTTCAAACTCTCTCGGGCGTGCCATCTCGTGCTCCTCAATGTCTTCAATAGCTAGTTAGGAACCAACCGTTACACAATTCACGCTCTTGTGTTTTGTACTATTCGGTTCCTAACTGTATTTGGTCCCTACAGCAATACAACCCAGATCAAAGGACAAACCAATGAAATCCCTATTTGCACTCACATTGAACGCGATGATCGCCCTCGGCCCGGTGACCGCTGCCTATGCAGATACCTCTGGAACATTCACAGGTGCCAGCGACCACGTAACCACAGGTGGCGTGACAGTTACCAAGAATGCCGACGGCACGGCTACCGTCACTTTCGATCAAGATTTTTCGCTGGATGGCGCACCTGACCCGCGCGTGGGTTTTGGCAAAGAAGGCAGCTTTGTCTCAGTCGCCGACCTGGGCGCGTTGAAAAACCTCAACGGCGCACAAAGCTATGTCGTGCCTGCATCTTTGAACATTGATGACTACAATGAGCTTTATATCTGGTGCCTGGAATTTGCGGTGCCCTTGGGCATAGCGCAGCTAAACTGAACCGCTGCAACTTCGCTTGATCTTTAACGATTGCGGGCGCATTAAGCGGCCATGCCCAGCGCCCTGACACAGAATATTCCCGGCCGCGCCATTGCTCTCAAGCTTGGCGCGGTTTTTCTGTTCATGGTTATGGCCGCACTGATCAAAGCGGCATCTGGTGACGTGCCCCCCGGTCAGGCAGTCTTTTTTCGCTCTCTCTTTGCCATTCCGGTGATCGGTCTGTGGCTTTGGCAACAGGGGCATTTGCACGACGGGCTGTACGTCAACAACCTGCTTGGTCATGTCTGGCGCGGCTTGTTTGGCACAACGGCGATGGGGCTGACATTTGCAGGGCTTGCGCTGCTGCCATTGCCCGAAGTGACGGCGATAGGATATGCCACGCCGATGTTTACCGTCCTGTTTGCTGCGGTTTTCCTGGGCGAAACGGTTCGTCTGTTTCGTCTTTCGGCCGTTGCCCTTGGGCTGGTCGGCGTGATGATCGTACTGGCACCGCGCCTCAGCATCGGAGCCGACCTGGGCGCAACGGCAACGCTGGGTGCGCTGATGGTTCTGACCGCATCCATCCTGCGCGCGTTGGTGCAAATTCACGTCAGACGATTGGTACAGACCGACAGCACTTCGGCCATCGTGTTCTATTTTTCGCTTACGGCGACCTGCATTTCCCTGCTTTCGTTGCCGTTGGGTTGGGTTTTCCCCATCCCGTCACTGGCCTGGACATCACCGGGCATTGAGGTTCTGACACTGATCATCTGTGCAGGTCTGATCGGCGGTGTTGCACAAATCATGATCACCTCATCCTATCGTTTTGGCACCGCATCTATGCTTGCACCATTCGATTATGCCTCCATGATATTCGCCAGCATCATCGGCTGGGTCGTGTTCAGCGAAGTGCCGACTCGCGCGATTCTGATCGGGGCATCTTTGGTCATTGCAGGTGGCGTTTTGATCATCTGGCGCGAACGCCAATTGGGGCTGGAACGCGGGCGTGCGCGATCCGTGACTGATCCCAAAGCCTAAGGCTTTACCTTGCGATGCAACTGCCTATGGTGCCGGTCAATCACCCAAAGGGAGCATGCCATGTCTGATGCGGATCAAAACCAGCACAAAGAAAAGATGAAAGAACGCCAGGCCGCCCAGCGCGCCAAGGTTTCCGAACTGCAGGACCCAGAAAAAGGTCTGGTGCTGGTTCATACCGGCGCTGGCAAAGGCAAATCATCCAGCGCCTTTGGCGTCGTGGTGCGCGCATTGGGCTGGAAGCAGAAGGTGGGTGTCGTGCAGTTCATCAAAGGCAAATGGAAAACCGGCGAACGGATTTTCTTTGATCGTTTGGGCGAGGTCACATGGCACACCATGGGTGAAGGTTTCACCTGGGATACCCAAGACAAGGAACGCGATATCGCTGCCGCTCAGGCGGCCTTTGCCAAAGCCCGCGAGATGATGGAGAGCGGTGACTATGATCTGGTCGTGCTGGACGAAATTAACATCGCGATGCGGTATGAGTATGTATCCGTCGCGGATGTGCTGGCGGGACTGGATGCCCGTGACAAACGCACAGGCGTGATCCTGACTGGCCGCGACGCAAAGCCCGAACTTTGCGACTATGCTGATTTGGTGACGGAAATGGCCGAGGTCAAACACCCCTTCAAGGCGGGGATCAAAGCGCAGAAGGGTGTGGATTACTAAAATGCTGGAAAAAGTTGCACTTGTTACAGGTGCTGCGCGGGGTATCGGTTTGGCAACCGCGCGGCTTTTTCTGGACGCAGGTTGGCTGGTTGCCGTCCTCGACCGGGACACCGACGCGCTAAAGTCTGCAGTGCAGGATTTGGGCCAAGGTGCCAGTGGTTTTGACTATGACGTTTCAGATCCAAGTGCAGTCGATGCTGCAATCCAAAATATCATGGCCAGATTTGGCCGCATCGATGCATTGGTCAACAATGCCGGCGTCGCGGATTTTGGACCTATTGAAGAAACCGGCTTTGCCCGCTGGCGGCGGGTGATGGAGACAAATCTGGACGGTGTTTTTCTCATGTCTCAGGTCGCAACCCCAGCGCTCAAACAAACACAGGGCGCAATTGTCAACATCGCCTCTATTTCGGGCCTGCGTGCATCCACGTTGCGGGTGGCCTACGGCACCTCCTAGGCGGCGGTGATTCAGCTGACAAAACAACAGGCCGTAGAATTGGGCGAACATGGCATCCGCGCCAACTGTGTTTGCCCTGGTCCTGTGCGCACCAAGCTGGCAATGGCCGTGCACACACAAGACATCATCGATGCCTACCACGATGCGATCCCACTGAACCGCTATGGTTCTGAACAGGAGATCGCGGAAGTAATAGTGTTCTTGTGTTCGGATAAGTCCAGCTATGTCACCGGGCAGGTCATTGCATCTGATGGCGGGTTTGAAAGCACTGGCGTGGGACTGCCGGCGCTACGGGGATAGACGTCACATGATCTGACATGCCCTTCACCAGAGAAGCCAAACCGACCAACGGTGAAACCCGCGCTTAATGGAACGTGGAATTTGGTCCTTAGAATTGGGTCAGGTTTGGTTTTCACATCTGAGCAAAGTCGAGAACGGCTGCGACCCAGCCTCTGTGTTGGTCCCTTCTCAGCAATTGCAGCGCTCAGCGCCGCACCAGCTTCTCATAGCTCTCCGCGATATCGCGCGTCAGTGCGCCGACCTCGAAATTGTAGTCGCCAATCTGACCAACGGGTGTGACTTCGGCAGCCGTGCCAGTCAGCCAGCACTGCTCAAATCCTTCCAGCTCTTCTGGCATGATATGACGCTCGTGCACCTTGATGCCTTTGTCTTTCAGCATCCCCACGACTGTCTGGCGCGTGATGCCATTCAGAAAACAATCAGGGTCGGGTGTATGGACTTCACCGTCTTTGACGAAAAAGATGTTCGCGCCTGTCGCCTCGGCCACATAACCGCGATAGTCGAACATCATGGCGTCTGAACATCCCTTGGCCTCTGCCGCGTGCTTGGACATCGTGCAAATCATATAAAGACCCGCCGCCTTGGCGTGGCTGGGAATGGTCTCTGGCGAGGGGCGCTTCCATTTCGAGATGTCGAGCTTGGCACCCTTCATCTTGGCATCACCGTAATAGGCACCCCATTCCCAGGCGGCGATGGCCAGCCGCACGGGGTTGCGCGCGGATGCCACGCCCATGTCCTCACCAACGCCGCGCCATGCGATGGCCCTGACATAGGCATCCTGCAACCCCGAAGACGCCAGAACCTCGACCTTCGCGGCCTCAATCTCATCAATTGTATAGGGCACGTCAAAGTCGATCATATTCGCCGACCGCTTCAGGCGCTCGGAATGTTCCCGGCTTTTGAAAATCTTGCCGTTATAAGCGCGTTCGCCCTCAAATACTGAAGACGCATAATGCATCGCATGGGTCAGAATGTGGATATTGGCATCGCGCCAAGGGACCATCTGACCGTCCATCCAGATGTGACCATCCCGATCATCATACGCGCCCGCCATGGTATTCCCCTTCAAGTAAATTGCCTACTTTTGCATTTATTGCGTAGAATATGTCCGAAACGGACATAAAGTTGCGCAAAACCTGAAATTGGATAGCCTTTGAGGCTTGGAATGTCAACAACACTGACTTAAACTCGCTGCAACGAAAAAAAGAGGCGCATGATGGCAGACGGACGTGGACCTTCCACCAACAGCGGCGAAAGCCTTTTGTTTCTGACGGACGAGCAACTGCGCCAGGGCATTGAGGCGATGTTTTTCGCCTATCGCGGCTTTACGGCTGACCCGGATCGCATTTTGGTCGATATGGCATATGGTCGGGCACACCACCGTGCGGTTCACTTTGTAAACCGGGCACCGGGCACCACGGTGAACAACCTTTTGAACATATTGGGTGTCACCAAACAATCACTGAACCGTGTGTTGCGCACTCTGATTGCCGATGGTCTGGTGATCAGCAAGGTTGGGCGCAACGACAAACGCGAACGGCATCTGTTTCTGACGGACAAAGGCCGCGCGTTGGAACAGAAACTGTCTGATGCACAGCGCGCCCGGATGCGCGCGGCGTTTCGCGATGCTGGGCCCGATTCTGTGGCCGGATTTCGAAAGGTTTTGGAAGCAATGATGGATCCGGAAATGCGAAAAAGTTACACGCAATTGAAGGAGAATGGTGCATGACCGATATGGACGCCCATCTGCTGATCGTCGACGACGATGAACGCATCCGCACGCTCCTGCAGAAATTCCTGATGCGAAACGGTTTTTTGGTGACAGCCGCCCGCGACGCGGGCCACGCGCGTCGGATCCTGACTGGGCTCGATTTTGATCTGATCGTACTCGACGTGATGATGCCCGGAGAGGACGGTTTGTCGCTGACCCGTTCGTTGCGCGAAACCATGCAAACGCCGATCCTGTTGCTGACCGCCAAAGGCGAAACCGGCAACCGCATTGAAGGGTTGGAAGCGGGTGCCGATGATTACCTGCCTAAACCGTTTGAGCCCAAAGAGCTGCTTTTGCGGATCAATGCCATTCTGCGCCGTATGCCTGATACGAAGGCAGAAGATGCAGCACCCAAGGTGATGTCCCTGGGTGCGATCCGCTATGACCTTGAACGCGGTGAGATGTGGCATGGTGATGAGCTGGTCCGTCTGACCGCCACTGAAATCCAATTGATGAAAATATTCTCAGCCGAGCCCGGATCACCCCTGAGCCGCGCAAAGCTGGTTGAAGAATTGGGGCGGGATCGTGGACAGGCCCAGGAACGCGCTGTGGATGTTCAGATAACGCGGTTGCGGCGCAAGATCGAAGACAATCCGAAACAGCCCCGATATCTTCAAACCGTGCGCGGTGCAGGGTATATGCTGGCCCCTGATTAAAGCGATTTCCGGGGTCCATTTGAACACGTCAATATTGGACGACCTGCTGGCATTGCCGGACTGGCCGGATTAAAGTCACGCAAATAGTGAATTGAGAGGCTGCGATGAGCGATACCCCCGTTGAAGAGATGAACTTTGAAACTGCGATGGCAGAGCTTGAGAAAGTGCTGGGTCAGCTTGAACGGGGTGACGTGGCACTGGATGAAAGTATCGCACTTTATGAACGCGGGGCGAAATTAAAGGCGCGCTGCGAGGCCAAGTTGAAAGAGGCCGAAGAAAAGGTTGCCGCAATCACGTTGGATGGCGACGGGAACCCAACAGGGGCGAAATCTGTTGAAGGGCTTTGAAGTTTCCGAAATTGTGGACCTGAAGAGATATCCCTTTTCCGTTGCCCTTAAGAACGCGCAGGAAGCTGCAAATGACCAAATCAACCACCTGATCAACGGTAGGACAGGCCCTGTGTCGGACGCGATGCGCTACGCGACGACCGGTGGAAAAGGGTTGCGCGCGTTTCTTGTGCTTGAAACTGCCCGACTGCATGGCATCAGCGGCAGCGCAGTGCTGCCCGCGGCTGGTGCCATTGAGGCGTTGCATTCATATTCGCTGATCCATGATGATCTTCCCTGTATGGACGACGACGACCTTCGCCGGGGCCAGCCAACGGTCCACCGCAAATGGGACGAAGCAACCGCTGTGCTCGCGGGTGATGCTCTCCAATCAATTGCTTTTCAGCTTGTCAGCATGACGCGCTGCGCCCCGGAACATACGCTGATTTTGGTCCAGAGTTTAGCGACGGCAGCAGGGGTGCAGGGCATGGTGGGCGGGCAAGCCATGGACATTGCGGCGGAAACAGCGGCCGAACCATTATCACTTGAAGAAATTACCGTGCTACAAAAAGGCAAAACCGGGGCTTTGATAGAATGGTCTGCGATGGTTGGGCCCCGCATGGTCGGTGATCCCGGCCACAAATTACGCATCTATGCAGAAAATCTCGGCCTTGCCTTTCAAATTGCCGATGACATCCTTGATGTCGAAGGTGATGCCGCCATCATTGGCAAGGCCACCGGAAAAGATGCCCATGCCGGCAAGGCCACATTTGTTTCACACCTCGGCCTTGATGGGGCCAAACGCCGCGCCCATGACCTCGTGCAATCCGCATGCGATGCCTTATCAGTGTATGGCGAGGACGCAGAAACCTTGCGAGAGGCGGCTGCCTTCGTTATTGCCCGCCAAAGCTAAGCTGCCGACCCAAGGAAGGCCAACATGACCGACACGCCCGAAACACCATTGCTGGATCAGATTTCACGCCCTGCTGATCTAAAGGCACTGTCGGACGCGCATTTGATCCAATTGTCAAAAGAATTGCGCAGCGAAACCATTTCCGCAGTATCGGTTACTGGCGGGCATCTGGGCGCCGGTCTGGGCGTCGTGGAATTGACAGTGGCGCTGCATGCCGTTTTTGACACCCCGCGTGACAAGATCATCTGGGATGTGGGTCATCAATGTTACCCTCACAAGATTCTGACTGAACGCCGTGACCGGATCCGCACCCTGCGCATGAAAGACGGGCTAAGTGGCTTCACCAAGCGCAGCGAATCCCCCTATGACCCCTTTGGGGCCGCCCACAGTTCGACCTCGATCAGTGCCGCACTTGGTTTCGCTGTTGCGCGCGATCTGGGTGGTGTGGTGCCAGAGGGACTTGGTGATGCAATTGCGGTCATTGGTGACGGGTCCATGTCGGCGGGCATGGCCTATGAGGCGATGAATAACGCAGGCCACCTCAAGAAACGCATGATCGTTATTCTGAACGACAACGAAATGTCGATCGCTCCTCCTGTTGGCGCGATGTCATCGTACCTCAGCCGCCTTTATGCCGAAGAGCCATTTCAGGATCTGAAAGCTGCGGCCAAGGGTGCCGTCAGCCTGCTGCCTGAACCCTTCCGCGAAGGTGCGCGCCGCGCCAAGGATATGCTCAAGGGCATGGCCGTGGGCGGGACATTGTTCGAGCAATTGGGCTTCTCCTACCTCGGGCCAATCGACGGCCACGATTTGAACCAGCTGCTGCCCGTCTTGCGCACTGTAAAACAACGTGCCACCGGGCCGATCCTGATCCATGTCCTGACCAAAAAAGGTAAAGGGTATGGCCCCGCTGAAAAAGCGCGCGACAAGGGTCACGGTGTGTCCAAATTCAATGTGGTGACGGGTGAACAAAAGAAAACACCGTCTAATGCACCAAGCTACACATCCGTGTTTGCGCAAAGCCTGATGGCTGAGGCGGCAGAGGATGACAAGATTTGCGCTGTCACGGCTGCAATGCCGGATGGCACAGGCCTCAACCTGTTTGCCGAACGCTATCCCAGCCGGTGTTTTGACGTGGGCATTGCCGAACAACATGGCGTGACCTTTTCAGCGGCGCTTGCCGCTGGTGGGATGAAACCGTTTTGCGCGATGTATTCGACCTTCCTGCAGCGCGGCTATGATCAGGTGGTGCACGACGTCGCCATCCAGCGTCTTCCTGTGCGCTTTGCCATTGACCGCGCGGGGCTGGTCGGGGCCGACGGGGCGACCCATGCGGGTGCCTTCGATGTGGCCTTCCTTGCCAATCTGCCCGGA
The DNA here is from genome assembly GCF_042611115.2 of Sulfitobacter sediminivivens. Classification (NCBI taxonomy): domain Bacteria; kingdom Pseudomonadati; phylum Pseudomonadota; class Alphaproteobacteria; order Rhodobacterales; family Roseobacteraceae; genus Sulfitobacter; species Sulfitobacter sediminivivens. The sequence continues at coordinate 45,602 of NZ_JBHGAR020000007.1, read as the reverse complement.
TTTGTCGTCATGGCCGCCGCTGATGAGGCCGAGCTAAAGCACATGGTTGCCACCGCCGCCGCCTATGATGACGGCCCGATTGCGTTCCGTTTCCCCCGCGGCGAAGGGAACGGCGTGAACATGCCTGAACGCGGCATACCGCTTGAGATTGGCAAAGGCCGGATCATCAAGGTTGGGTCAAAAGTTGCGCTTTTGTCGTTCGGCACACGGTTGGGCGAAGTCGAAAAAGCGGCCGAAGCTTTGGAAGCCAAGGGCATCACGCCCACAATCGCGGACGCACGGTTTGCCAAGCCGCTGGACCGGGACCTGATCCTGTCGCTTGCCGCAGACCACGAAGTGCTGATCACCATCGAAGAAGGGGCCATTGGCGGTTTTGGCAGCCATGTGGCGCAACTCCTTGCCGAAGAAGGTGTCTTTGATCAGGGGCTCAAATATCGGTCCATGGTTCTGCCTGACATCTTTATTGATCAGGCAAACCCGGAGGACATGTACGCCGTTGCCGGGATGAATGCGGAACATATCGAAGCCAAGGTGCTGGATGTGCTGGGTGTTGCCAGCCTGAATTCACAACGCGCTTGATCCTGCTTCCCACGCAGAGCTTACTTGTTTCGCTGTTCTAAAAGAGCATCCATTCGTTTTTCAATGGCCAACAACCTGTCAGCGACCTCAACTCGATAGGCGTCGGTCTCTGCGTTGGTTTCTTCGTGATGGGCATCTTGCATCGAATTGACAATCAAACCGACCAGCAGGTTTACCACGGCAAAAGTCGTGACCATAATGAACGGCACAAAGAACATCCACGCCAATGGATAAACCTCCATCACTGGGCGCACGATGCCCATTGACCAGCTTTCCAACGTCATGATCTGAAACAGTGAATAACCGCTGCGGCCCAGTGTGCCGAACCATTCTGGAAAGTTCATGCCGAATAGCTTTGTCGCGATCACTGCACCGATATAAAAGATCAGCGCCATCAGCAAAAATACCGATCCCATCCCCGGCAACGCATTGACGAACCCTTCGACCACCCGGCGCAAACGCGGGGCCGTGGACACCAGTCTAAGCACCCGCAAGATGCGCAATGCCCGTAGCGCTGAAAACCCTTGCGTCACTGGGACCAGCGAAATTCCCACGATTACAAAGTCAAAGATGTTCCAGCCATCGCGAAAAAATCTGAAACGATATGCAAACAACTTTGCCGCAATCTCGACCACGAAAATTGCAAGGCACAGCCTGTCCAAAAACAGGATAATTCCGCCCGCACGGGACATGATGGCCGCAGATGTTTCCATCCCCAGCAGGATCGCATTAAAGATGATGACGGCCATAATGAAATTGCCGAAACTAGGTGTTTCAAGAAATGATTCTACGCGGTTTTTCACTGATTTCGCCTGCTGGTTCAATTGCCCCTATATGGCCATCTTGCCGAAGGCCAACAAGGACCTGCCGTCAATCTTATCGTGTCTTGCCCATGCTGGATCAGAACAGCCGCCGGTCAGGTGGCATCTTTTAACATGGCGGCCAATCCCGTTTTGTAGTCGGGATATTTGGGCCGCCACCCAAGGTGTTCTTTGGCGCGATCGTTGCGGACCTTCTTGCTTTCGGCATAAAAACTGCGGGCCATTGGGGTCATTTCTGCGGTTTCAAAATCCACAGCTTCTGGCAGAGGCAGTCCTAGCAATTCTGCGGCATGTCCGATCACGTCCTGAGGAGGTGCTGGATCATCATCACACAGGTTATAGATTGCCCCGGCGTGCGGTGCCGCAATCGACAGCTCCAGTGCCTGCGCAATATCGCCCACATGAATGCGTGAAAAAACCTGTCCCTTTTTGATGATACGGCGGGCAGTACCATTTCGCACTTTGGCAAAGGGGCCCCGCCCGGGTCCATAAATACCCGCCAACCGAAAGATATGCAGGGGCAGGTCGGGGATGGATTGCCATTCCGCTTCTGCCTTAACACGGGCATGGCCGCGCTTGGTTGAGGGTGCCAGGGGTGTGTCTTCGTCGACCCACGCGCCTTGATGGTCACCGTAGACACCCGTGGTCGACAGATAGCCAACCCACCGAAACCCGGACGCAGCAACGGCAATTTCGGATCTCAAAGCGTTCAGAACCGGATCGCCATCGTTATCTGGCCCTGCCGAAATCAAAATATGCGGTACTATTGGGATCAGCGCAGAGATGTCGCTGCCCGGCCAAAGGAATGGTTCGACACCTGATGCTGCTATGCTTGGCATCTTTTCAGCACTGCGGGTCGTTCCAATAATCCGCCATCCTTGCGGAACCAACCGTTTGGCCAGTGCGCGGGCACTAAAACCATGGCCAAATGAAAGCAAAGTTCTATCCATGTTCGTTTACATGGCCTGCGACCGCGGGTTCATCAAGAATAAAGCTGACCCTGCATGCGGAAACGTCCCTCATTTTGTATTGAGGGGTTCTTTGCTCGCCCGTTCCGCACGCCAATCACAGCGACGGTATGATGCTAATCGAGTTCAGTGATGGCATAACCAAAAAGAAATGCTTCAACTACGATGCAATTCGCTTCTGGGCCGCATGCTCAAATCCTTCGACCCAGCGCTGCACGACCTCAACTGCCATGCCCTCATTATAGGCAATCTGCGCCTCGCGTAGTTGCCGCATCGCCGAGGCCACTTCGATTTCTGACAAACCTTCGTCTTGGGCTGAAAAAATCTTGGGGTGGTCAGTGCTCAACATTTTGCCTGAAAGGGTCAGTTCCTCGGTCATTTTTTCTCCGGGGCGCAACCCGGTAAACTCGATCTCAATATCGCCTTCACGGTTGTCCGCGTCACGCACCGTGTATCCGGCACTTTCGATCACCTGACGCGCCAAGTGATAAATCAAAACCGGCTTGCCCATATCAAGCACAAAAACTTCGCCACCCTGTGCCATGGCACCTGCTTGCAGGACCAGATTGACCGCCTCTTGAACTGTCATGAAATAGCGCGCAACCGACCGGTCCGTGACGGTGAGCGGCCCTCCACGGCTAAGCTGATCCTGAAACAGCGGAACAACTGATCCTGAGGAACCTAGCACATTTCCAAAGCGCACCATTGAAAAGATCGTCTGTCCGCCGCTCCGACCGGACCGGGCCAGGTCCTGTATTAGCAGTTCCGCAAGACGCTTTGACGCCCCCATCATGTTGGTTGGGCGCACTGCCTTGTCAGACGATATTAAAATGAATCGTTCGACATGCGCTTTGATCGCTTGTTCAGCGAGCACTTGGGTCCCAATCACATTGTTCACCAATCCTGTGAGCGGATTGGCCTCAACCAAGGGAACATGTTTATAGGCGGCAGCATGCAGAACCACCTGAACAGCATGCTCTGCCATAGTCTTGCTGACCAGCCGCGGATCCGTGATCGATCCCAGAACCTAAACAATTTCGATGTCCATACCTTTGGTCTGAGGCCGAAATTCCATATCGGCCTGATACAATGCCAACTCGCTCAGTTCATAAAGGACAAGCTTGGCAGGACGGCATTCCAGCACCTGACGGCACAATTCCGATCCGATTGACCCTCCCGCACCGCTCACCAGAACGACTTTATCCCTATAGCAAACCGCACCATCAGCGATTGAATCGGCAACCTCGTCGCGATTGAGAAAACTGTGGGCCGAAATTGGCTCCAGCTTGTCTACCAACGCCTCTTCGCCAATCAATTGTGCAAACGATGGGAGCGTCTGAACTTCCAGTCCCATTTCCTTCAAGCGTCGCGCAATCTGGGCCTGCTTTGGTGGACTCAACGAAGGAACCGCCAGCAAAACACGGTCAATCTTCTTTGCAATTGCAATCTCGCCAATGCGCAGTGGCGTATAGACGGGCAGATGCGCCACCATCAGGCCCTGTAAGGCTGCGTTGTCATCTACAAATGCCACAGGTTCAATGTTTTCGTGGCCGCGCAAGGCCGAAACCAGCTGATTCCCGGTTGTGCCGGCACCATAAATAAGCACCCTGCAACGTCGTGGAGACCGTCGGTAGAGCGCCAAAACCAACTGCAACAAGACTGCACGGCTGATGACAATCGACGCAAAAAGCACAACACCAAACACAAAATGCAGCGCCAGTGGAAAATCAAGATGCTCGATGCCCGACAGAATGGCTGATGCGATGGCGAGAAGCAGCGCATAGACGGCGGTCACCCCAATTGCTGCGGTTTCATATGCTTTCAGCCGAATTGAGCACACACCGAGCCAGTGAGAGGCAGCCGCACCACTGAGCAGAACATAGGGCAGTACCGGAATATAGGTGATGAGATTGGCACCTAGCCCAGCAGGCAGGCCCACCGCCGCCAGCGCAAAAAGCATCGACAGCATGATCAGAACTGCGTCGAGAAACAGCATAATCATGCATTTTTGATGCTTTGTCAGGGCCTTGATCAGGTCCAACACGGATATTGCCATTTACTCTTCAACGCTTCGCGACCTTTGCTTTGACTGTCAAACAACAGTTCTCATGACCCCCCGAAAGCTCGGCACCAGGCATTGGCCCACCGTGCCCACAACTCCATTTGGCAAAGGTGAAAAGATGATGCAACCTTAAGTAGATTTAATTCTACTTCTACGGTTAAAAAGGTTAACAATAGTTTTAAATACGAGATCGATATCAAACCAGATCGATTGGTTGCGCTGGTAAATCAAATCAAGACGTGCCTTTCGCGGCACGCAAATCCGGCAATAGACATCATCCGTTTCATCTGGTGATTCACATCGCTCTAACAACCGTTCTTCGTGTTTGTGGAACCGGATCGTTGCCAACCCCGTCACACCCGGACGCGATTTCAGGACCTCGTCATAAATGTCAGGAAACCGTTCTACATATTCGCGCAACGGCGGGCGCGGCCCGACAAAGCTCAGATCGCCACGCAGAATGTTCCAAAGTTGAGGGAATTCATCCAACCTTTTGCTGCGCAGCCACGCACCTGTCCTTGTAACCCGTGCCAATTTGTCACCGCCTGACACGCCTCTGTCGAAATCAACCACGGTCATTGTTCTTAATTTCCATAGGCTGAACGGTTCACTCTGCCCCCGCATCCGTTCGGCCACATAAAACAGCGGTCGCCCCTCTTTGATCAGCAAATAGGCCAGCAAGCAAAGCAGGACTGGCCCGAGAACGACCACCAATATGCTGGCAAAGAACAGGTCAAAGATACGCTTGCGCAAAGTCATTTTGGTGTCCTCTGTTGTTCTGAGTAAATCGACGCCATTCCGCCACCAAACCGGCAGTGGTTGAGATCTGCGTGCCGCCGCGCACATGCCGTCCAAGCCGCCCGGTCGAAAGCTCAACGTTTTCGATCACATTCACAGCGGCTTTGCGGGGGACCCATGGCAGGCCGGCAGCATCCAAAAGCCTGCCCATTTCTACCGTGCCCGGTGCAGCAACATTCATGATATCCGGTAAACCGACCACTTGAGTCAGACGACAAACCACGTTCGCCAATGTATCTGGGCCAATATAGCTGCGCCGTGGGGTCCGCCCATCAGGCAGTTGATCGATCGCCATATCATCGGTCCAGCCGCCCAAAATGCTATCTGCACCAGCAACATTTCCAATCCGAAGCACGGTCGTCTGTTGTCCAATATCCGCGGCTTTCTTCAGCCCGGCATTTTCCATGTCAAGCTTGGCCCGCCCATAGTCTGATAGGGGATCGCATCTGCCACTCTCATCCAGAACGCCACCTGCCCGACCATAGACCGCAGCGGAGGACACCAAAAACACCCGCCCAACCCCGGCATCGCGCGCTGCTTGCACGGCGGCCAGAGCCAGATCTGTGTTCAACGAAAACGCATCGCCACTTTGTCTGGCGTGGCGTGCTGTCACGCCAGACAAGCAAACCACGGCGCGCGCACTTTCAAAGTGCTTGCGCACCGCATCAAAATCGCGACAGAGATCGAAAGAAACAAACCCCGGCCGTTCATATCGGCTGTGACACACCAGATCATCCGGAACCGGCCACATCTGACGGAGCATTTGGCCCAGTTTTCCAGATGCCCCCAACAGCACCACTTTGCCAGATCCGCTAGACAGGTTCGCAATCACTTGTGCCGGGCCTCGTTTCGTATCATTTGCGCAACCAATCCACACCTTTAGATAGAATTGGATTGAATGCCTTACCTTTTGCGTGTTTTAAGCAATAAGACTGCAAACAATTAACGCCTGATTAACAATGAAGAGCGGTTGCGCAGATATGGGCCCAAATTTCAGAATACTCGTCTGCATTCTGCTGACGGTCACCTTGACCGCGTGTGGTTCTTTGCCCCGTGGGGCAGCAGTCGAAAGAGAGATATTAAAGAACGCAAATCAACCGGCAGCCGACATTGCCGTGTACCCTGTGACCCGCAATTTTCTGCCGAACGTTGGGAAATGGCCCCACAGTGGATCGCGCAGATACAGCTGGATCAACCACAGTCACGGATCAAACGCCCAGGTAATCCGTCCCGGTGACAGCCTGGATTTGTTGGTCTGGGACAGCGGTGAAAATTCTTTGCTGACGGGTGCCGAACAGCGCGTTGCGACACTGCCTTCTATCCGTGTGTCCGAAAGCGGGAGCATCTTTGTGCCTTACGTCGGCAAGGTAAAGGTATCGGGCCGCACCCCTGACAGCGCCCGCGCATTGATCCAGCGTCAGGTTGAAGCGATTGTGCCATCCGCACAGGTGCAGCTTGCGATGGCCGAGGGGCGTGCAAATTCAATCGATCTGGTTGGTGGCGTCAATAATCCCGGCAACATCATCATGCCAGATCAGAATTTTTCGGTACTGTCGGCCATTTCCGCAGGTGGCGGCGTCAGCGGAACCCTGGAGAACCCGCAGGTCAAACTTGTCCGCGGCCAAAAAATCTATGCCACGTCCGTTGACCGGCTTTATGACAATCCGTCCCTCGACACGCGTCTGCGTGGTGGCGACAAGGTCATCGTAGAGGGCGACCGCCGCTACTTCCTGTCTCTCGGTGCAGCCGGACGCGAGGCCCAATTTTCGTTTAACCGCGATGACGTGTCTGCCCTTGACGCGCTGGCCATCATTGGCGGCGTGAACGACAGCCGCGCCGACCCCCAAGGCATCCTGATCCTGCGCGAATACAGTTCAACTGCTGTCAGCGATGGCATCCGGGGGCCTGAAAAACCCCGGGTTGTGTTCACCCTTGATCTGACCACATCAGACGGATTGTTCTCGGCAGGGAATTTTCACCTTCTGTCTGGCGATTTGGTGCTGGCAACGGAAAGCCCGATCACAAACACACGCACCATTCTGGGTCTGGTCGGGTCGGCGTTTGGTCTGATTTCGGTCGGCAACAACATCTCTGACTAAGGGATTTCCATCTGTTTCCCGCGAGGCACCAGCGCGTTGATCTGTGCAATATGCTGCGGCAGGCATCTGGTCAGAAAGTCGTATTTTTCAATGACGTGATCTCTTGCCGCCTGGCGCAGATGTGAAAACTCCTCGGGACGGGCAAGAACATCAACAACGCGTGACGCAATCGCAATGTGATCAAAGAAATCAACCAAAAGCCCGGTCTCTCCATCTATAATCGCCTCGCGCACTGGGGCCACATCAGAGGCCACGATAACCGCCCCCATCGACATCGATTCCAACAGCGACCAAGACAGCACAAAGGGCATCGTCAGATAGATATGGCACCTGCTGATCTGGATGATTTTTTGATAATCCAGATACGGCACCTGACCCAGAAAATGCACGCGGTCCCAATCGATGTCAGCACCAACTTCTGCTTCCATTTCTGCGCGAAGCCCGCCCCGGTGTTTGCTTTTGCCGCCGTAAGACGTGTCATTGCCCCCGACAATCAGCACGCGCGCATTTGGACGTTCTTTCAATATTCGCGGCAGCGCCCGCATAAAAACATGGAAACCGCGCGCTTTTTCCAGATTGCGTGCGACGTATGTGATCACCTCATCATTACGGGTCAGTTCGCGCCCCAGTCGACCCAGACCCAATGTTACCTTCGGATTAGGCAGCAACTTGTCAGTTCGAATGCCATCGTGGCAGACATACATGCGATCATGAAAGCTGTTTGGGAATTGGTCACGTTGCCAGGGGGTCGGACACTGCCCCATATCCACAGTCTCGATGTTCGCCAACGGCACTGCATTGCGCGCTTGCATCAGGAATGGCGTCTGTTCCGAGATCGGATCATCGGGGTCAAATCCGACCAACCCTCCACCAAGGTTATAATAGAATTCAAACAAGCCGATTACTGGCACATCGGGCCATATCTGTTTGATAAACGTTAATTCACCCCAACCCACGTGGCCGATTACGATGTCAGGTTTGAAAACCTCTTTGGTCTCAAGCTCTTTGGCGGCCAGCGCCGCACCAAATCCGTTCCCTGTTGCCTCTTCCCACACCCGCGACAATCCGTAGGAATCTTTGGTCGCGCTGCGGTGCGTCTTGTACAAACGGGTCTCAATCCCATTTAGGCTGGGCGCGTTTTTGCGCTGCGTTAGAAAATATATTCTGTGCGCCCCACGCGCTGCGAGCCATTGCACCAATTCACGGTATTGGCCCGGCATGTTCTGGTGCACAAAAAGGAAATTCATTCAAGGTACCTGCTCGGATATGGGTTATTGCCAAAAAATCAAAGCAGCTAAAGGTTAGCAACCGCTCAACAATTCAGCGCTTTCGCGCTTGCAGCCGCGCGCGCATCCGCTCCTTGCCCTCTGGGGTCCCATCGTGGAATGACCCAAACAGCTTGTCCCAGGGCACATCCAGATTGCCATAATTCACTTCAAAATATCTATGATGTATCTGGTGGTGAAACATACCCAGATGCACCCGCTTTGCATTGCGAAACCACAAACCTTCAAAACCAGTGTGCGTGGTGACGGCCAGCAACGCGTAAAACATCAGATGGAAAATCAGATGCACGGGATGCGTCGGCAGAACAAAGTGGATGATCACGGTACCAAAATACATGACATGCTCTACCGGATGCATCGACAGCCCGGACCAGGGCCCGACATCGGTATTGCGGTGGTGCAAAGCGTGAAACCGATAGAGTAGATTGGAATGCAGCAGGCGGTGAATCCAATAAAAGTAAAAACTTTCCCAGACCGGAATGAGAAAGAAGAGCGCGATGAACCAAATGGGCGTCTCGCTGAACGTCGTAAGCGGCGCATAGCCATTTGCCAGCGCCCACCAAAGCAACACCTCAAATCCTGACCAGATTGTCACACCAGAGGCAAGCGACCAGAACATGTTGTCCTTGATCTGCGCATCAAAGCTGAAGACGCGTCCCATGCGCGGAAATGGCCGTGGATCATACTTTTTGTCCGTGCCTTGCACTGCATAGGTATGGAACCACAGATGCAGACCGCCAGCGACCACCAGCAACAAGAAGAAGTTGCGGAGAAATATCAGCGCAATCCACGAAATGCCCAATGTTAGGGTCTGGTTCAGGTCTGGACTGAACCAAAGATAACTGACCCACGCCAACCCAAGGATCGCCATATTGATGGTGAGGAAAAACCAGCCGTCCGCATACCATTTCAGCGTCGCCAGGGGTTTGGGTGGCCATTGCCACAACGGCGAAACCGCGATCGGTACCTCTGGCACATGGTTCCATTCCTGCCGCGCGTCTGTCATTTTGCATACATCCGTTTCTTGCGCGCACGGGTGTCCGCCGTTGCCGCTTCGGTCCCGTCATGAAAGGTGCCAAACCAGCGATCCCAGGGCATTTCCTGATTGCCATAATTACATTCATAATACCGGTGATGCAGCGTGTGATAGAACGTGCCCAGCGCGAGGCTGCGCTTGTCCCGGATCAACAGGTCCTCGTATCCAGTATGCGACATCGCTGCCCCCGGTCCCTGATACAACACGTGAAAAATCAAATGCACCGGATGCGACGCGACAATCCAGTGAACGCACAACGAGGTCAGATAGATAAAATGCTCAACCGGGTGCATGGAAAGCCCCGACCACGGCCCGATGTTGATATTGCGGTGATGCAGCGAATGATAGCGCGTGTAGAAAAATGGCACATGCAGCAAACGATGCACCCAATAGAAATGGAACGCTGACCACACGGGCAGCAGAACGATCCACACCACAAACCAAACCGGATTTTCCGCCAGGGTGATGACCGGCGCATATCCATTGGCCATCAACCACATCGTGACAACCTGAAACCCGGTCAACTGCGCCACGCCGCTGGTCAGCGTCCAGAACATGTTGTCCTTGACCTGATCTGCGAATTTGAAAGCACGGTTGTTCTTGGCTTGATCGCGGCCATCAAACTTCAGCGTCTTGGCCTGCCCCCGATACATGTAGAAATACCAGTGCAGCGCGCCCGCGATACCCCCGACCAATGCCAAATTCACGACATAGGTTTGAAATATCCAACCAACCTCAAAGCTGCGCGCCGCATCTAGCGATGGATAAAGCCAATAATAGCCACCGATTGCCAAAAGCAGCAAAAGCATCCGTTCGCTCAACGTCAGCCAATTTCGACGAAACCAGCCTGCAATATGCGCGATACCCGTACCTTTGGCAAAGATCGATGGATCCTCCAGCGGCAAAGGCGGATGGTAGTTCCATACCGCGTTTTTTGGCGCGTCACCTTGCATAGTCGGACCCTTCGCTGTCCAATATCGCCTTCAGTTCCGCCAGATGCCGTGTGTCCTGATCAGCATATTCTTCCAATTCACGCGCTGTTTTTTCGGCAATGTCATCAGGAATACGGCGCAGGGGCTGACCCGTCTGCAGCGCCCGAATATACGTTTCTGCGGCACGTTCGAAATAATAGAGCCTGTTAAAGGTATCTGCGACCGTATCGCCGATCACCAAAACGCCATGGCTGCCCATGACCATCACTTTCTGTTTGGGGTCCTTGAGAAGTTTGGCACAGCGCGCGCCTTCATCCTCAAACGCCAGCCCGCCGTAATCCTCATCAATCACCACACGATTGTAAAAGGTACAACAATTCTGATCGATGGGCGGAAGGCGGCTGTCTTGCAGACACGCCAACACCGTCGCGTGAATGGAATGTACATGCATGACACAGCGCGCATGTTTGCAGGCCCGATGGACTCCGCCGTGCAACCCCCAGGCGGTCGGATCTGGCGCATTGGGGCCTAAGAGTGTCTCTGAATTCTCGGCATCAATCATCAGCAAATCGCTGGCTTTGATACGGCTGAAATGCACCTGATTGGGATTCATCAAGAACTGCGTGCCCGCATCGTTGACCGCCAGAGAAAAGTGGTTTGCGACCCCTTCATGCATGTTCAGCCGCGCGGTCCACCGAAACGCCGCGGCAAGGTCGACGCGCTCCTGCCAATGGTCCATGTTGGACCTGATCTGTGTTACGCTCATCGCACTGCCCCCTTCAAAATCAAATTGGCCTGCTTGCCACCCAGGCATAGCCATTTTCGCACAACACATAGGCTTCTTTCAGCCCATGTGGCTTGTCAGTCGGTCCTTGTAAAATCATCCCTCCAGCGGCTTCCGCTTTTGCGCAAACCTCCTCTGGATCGCTTTCATAGAGCCTTATTTCAACCCCGGTGCCCCGAGGCGGGCTTTCCGGTAACAGGCTAAGCAGAGGGTTAGAATGATAGGTCCCATCACCGTGCAGTTGAAAAATTTGATCCCCATAAGCCATGATCGCGAAATCAGAACTTACGCGGTGCCCTTTCATGCCAAAAACAGTCTCTAAAAAAGCGACTTCGCGCTTAACGTCCCGGACAAGCAAATTCAATCCAATGCCGCGCAGGCTGGCCCCAAAATCTTCGGCAGCGACCGTCTCAAAATTCATCGGGGTTCCTTTGCGTCGCATCCGCTTGAACATGCCTAAACCCTGTGGCACCTTTGGACATGACGCAAGATAATTTTCCCTCATGGCCCGATGTCGCCGCCCAGCTTGTGAACGTAGCTGCGGGACGTACACCAGCAGACACCATCATTTCCGGTGGCATTTGGGTAAACGTGCACACCCGCGAAGCCCTGCCTGATCACGACATTGCCATCGCTGCCGGGCGGATCGCTTTTGTCGGTCCGGATGCCGGCCATTGTCGCGGTGCCGACACCACGATCATTAAGGCAAATGGCCGCTATATGATACCCGGCCTGTGTGACGGGCATATGCACATCGAATCCGGCATGCTGACCCCGGCAGAATTTGCCCGCGCGGTGATCCCGCATGGCACCACATCAATGTTCACCGATCCACATGAGATCGCCAATGTGCTGGGCCTCAAAGGCGTCAGGATGATGCATGACGAGGCGCTGATGCAGCCGGTCAACATCTTTACCCAAATGCCCTCCTGTGCGCCCTCCGCCCCCGGAATGGAAACGACGGGCTTCGAAATATCCGCCGCAGACGTGGCTGAGGCGATGCAGTGGCCCGGTATCATCGGTCTGGGTGAAATGATGAACTTTCCGGGTGTCAGCAACGCAGCCCCGCAAATGCTGGCCGAAATAGCAGCAACCCAGAAAGCAGGCAAAACCGTTGGTGGGCACTATGCGTCACCCGACCTTGGCCCCGCTTTTGCCGCGTATGTGGCTGGTGGCCCTGCGGACGACCACGAAGGAACCTGCGAAGCAGACGCCATCGCCCGTATGCGACAGGGGATGCGATCCATGATCCGTCTCGGCTCTGCCTGGTATGATGTCGAAACTCAGATAACCGCCATCACGGAAAAAGGGCTCGATCCGCGCAACATGATCCTGTGCACGGACGATTGCCATTCCGGCACCTTGGTCAACGAAGGCCACATGAACCGCGTCGTACGGCACGCAATTGAGTGTGGGTGTGATCCATTGATTGCCCTCCAAATGGCGACGATCAACACAGCAACTCACTTTGGGCTTGAACGCGAAATCGGGTCGATTGCACCGGGCAGGCGGGCGGACATCATCCTGACGCCGGACCTGAAAAAGCTCAAGATAGAGACTGTTATCGCCCGCGGGCAGGTCGTTGCGCAGGATGGCGAATGCATTGTTGATTGTCCCCACTACAACTGGCCCGATACCGCGCGCCAGACGGTGAACATGGGGAGGAACCTGACTGCTGCCGATTTTCATATCCCCGCACCCCACGGGGCAAACGCGGTAACGGCAAACGTGATCGGCGTCGTCGAAAATCAGGCCCCGACCAAGGCGCTGCAATTCGAATTGCCCGTCACCGAAGGGCGGGTACAGGGCACCGGCGAAGTCTGCCAGATTGCGCTGGTTGAACGGCATCGCGCGACGGGCACGGTGGTCAACGCGTTTGTATCAGGTTTCGGATATCAGGGGTCGATGGCAATGGCATCGACCGTTGCCCATGACAGCCACCACATGATCGTCGTTGGCACCGATGCGGACCAGATGGCATTGGCCGCGAACCGCCTGCGCGAGGTGGGGGGTGGCATCACCATCTTTCGTGACGGTCAGGAATTGGCGCTTGTTGCATTGCCAATTGCCGGTCTCATGTCTGACAGCCCCGCCACCGAAGTCGCAGCCAAGGCCGAGCAGATGATGCAGGCGATGCGCGACTGCGGCTGCACGTTAAACAACGCCTACATGCAACACTCTCTCTTGGCGTTGGTCGTGATCCCGGAATTGCGCATTTCCGATCTTGGCCTCGTAGATGTGCGTAAATTCGAATTTATCCCCTTATTAGAGCCGCTATAATGACAAAAATACTGACACCCAATGCCACCCCATCCGAAAAATTTCATGACGCCACGGCGGCTGTCGACCGCCTGACCGAACTATACGTCGAGGCAACGACATTCCTGCGCGAGCAGTTTTCGGCCGCCATGGAGAGCACCCCGGCAGGTGTCCGCATCCGCGCGTACTACCCAGAGGTTCGATTTCGCACATCCAGCTATGCCCATGTGGACAGCCGTTTGTCCTTTGGCCATGTGTCATCGCCCGGGACTTTTTCCGCAACTATCACGCGGCCCGACCTGTTTCGCAATTATCTTATCCAACAGATTGGCCTGCTGATTGAAAATCACGACCAACCCGTGATCATCTGCGCGTCGGATACGCCCATTCCCGTGCATTTTGCCGTGACGGGCGAAAGCGCGATCAATATTCCGCAAGACGGGGCTGCCGATTTCACCCTGCGTGATATTTTTGATGTGCCAGACCTCAGCACCACAAATGATGACATTGTAAACGGCACATTTTCACCCATTAACGATGAACGCCCCCTTGCCCCTTTTACCGCCCAGCGGGTCGATTATTCGCTGGCCCGTTTGGCGCATTACACGGCAACCGATCCTGAACATTTTCAGTGTCACGTGCTGTTCACCAACTACCAGTTCTACGTGACAGAATTTGAGGACTTTGCCCGCACTCAGTTGAATGACCCCGAAAGCGGCTACACCTCGTTTGTCTCGACCGGTAATGTTGAGATCACTGACGGGGATACGCTGATCCCGGACACGCCCAAAACACCGCAAATGCCAACTTACCACCTGAAACGCGCCGATGGGTCTGGCATCACTCTGGTGAACATCGGCGTCGGTCCCAGCAACGCCAAAACAGCAACAGATCACATCGCCGTCCTGCGCCCCCACGCCTGGCTGATGGTGGGGCACTGTGCCGGTCTGCGCAACACCCAGGCTCTGGGCGATTTTGTACTGGCCCACGCCTATCTGCGGGAAGATCACGTATTGGACGATGATCTGCCGGTTTGGGTACCAATCCCGGCGCTCGCGGAAATTCAAATCGCCTTGGAAAAGGCCGTTGCTCAGGTGACCCAGCTCGAAGGTTACGAGTTGAAGCGCATCATGCGCACCGGCACGGTGGCCACCATCGACAACCGCAACTGGGAATTGCGGGATCAATCCGGTCCGGTCCAACGTCTAAGCCAGTCGCGCTCCATCGCGTTGGACATGGAAAGTGCCACGATTGCCGCCAACGGTTATCGTTTCAGGGTCCCCTACGGAACGCTCCTTTGCGTCTCGGACAAGCCTCTTCACGGTGAATTAAAGCTGCCGGGAATGGCGTCTGACTTCTATAAAACGCAGGTTTCGCGCCATTTGATGATCGGTATCCGCGCAATGGAACTTGTCCGCGACACCCCGCTTGAACGCATTCATAGCCGGAAATTACGCTCATTTGACGAAACGGCCTTTCTCTAAAGGCAAAAAACCGCAGAAAAACGCATTTTTCAGTATTTTTCGGGCCACTATTCGTTGTGTTATCCTACAACATACCGTTACATTCTGCTCATGAGGCCCTATATTCGGGCGGTCTAAGGAGAATAAAAGATGGCAACCAAACCAATGACAAAGACTCAGCTCGTCGCCGCACTGGCAGACGACATGGGCGCAGACAAGAAATCAGCAGGCGCGGCACTCGAAGCGGTATGTAACCTGATCACTCGTGAAGTGTCAGGTGGCGGCGCAGTCACCCTGCCCGGCGTTGGCAAAATCTATTGCCGCGAACGCCCAGAACGCATGGTTCGCAACCCTGCGACTGGTGAACAGTTCAAGAAAGACGCGGACAAGGTCGTGAAAATGACCATCGCAAAAGCGCTGAAAGACAGCGTGAACGGCTAAGTCTGAACAACAATTTCAGACGTGGGAACGGGTCGCCTCTGGCGGCCCTTTTTCGTTCATATAATCGCAATTGCAATATGTCAGATGACATATATATAAGTTAACGGCATCCGCCGCTGAAGGTATCCATTTTAGGGTTTTTATGTTTGCCCCCATCCACCCCCAACAAGAACAGCGGCTTGAAACGCTAGGCCAATACGGGATCCTTGATACCCCTCAAGAAGCTGACTTTGACGAGATCGTCGAACTGGCGTCGCAAATCTGCGAAACCCCAATATCCCTCATCAGCCTCGTTGACGACACGCGCCAATGGTTCAAGGCCAAGGTTGGCGTGAGCGAGACTGAGACATCTTTGGAAAGCTCAATCTGCTCTCATGTGATCCTGGAAGATGATTTCGTAGAGATCCCCGATCTGTTGGCGGATCAGCGGACAGCAGACAATCCACTGGCCAATGATGACACTGCTATTCGGTTCTATGGGGGTGCAAAACTCGTCGCCCCAAACGGAATGCCGATCGGCACCCTGTGCGTCATCGACACCAAACCGCGGCACCTGACCGAACTGCAACGCAACGCGCTGCGTGTTCTGTCAAAACAAGTGATGAAAATGCTCGAACTGCGGCTTGCTTTACAAAATCAGATGATCCTGCAAGCCGAGATGGACCACCGCGTCAAAAACTCACTGCAATCCATCGCATCTGTCGTGCGTATCTACAGCCGAACGGTTGAGGACGAGAACGCAAAAGATACGCTTTCAGCCGTGCAGCGCCGCATAGATGCCGTGGCGGCGCTGCATTCAGAACTGCAAACCGCAGAAAAGCCCAATTTGGTCGATACGCGCCTCTACATGCAACGCGTTATTGAGCTTTTGCAGGATGGTGCCCCCGAAAACGTCGCGATTACGTCCGACATAGACCCGGTTATCGTATCCTCAGAGCACGCCACCAATCTGGCAATGATCGTCAGCGAATTTGTTGCCAATTCGATCAAACACGGCTTTCCAAACGAAAGAGCAGGCAAAATCACCATCGCGCTTCGCGATCTGGGCGATGCTAATTTCCGCTTGGAATGCCAGGACGACGGGATCGGATCATCGTCACTTGCCGATGAAACACCAACCCGAACCCAGGGCATCGGCATGAAATTGATGACCGCTGCGGCCTCGGGCCTGGGCGGAACCACCAAAACCGACATCACCCAAGACGGCAGCCAGCTGATCGTCGAATTCGCAATCCCTGCTCACAATTGACCACCATGCTTGTTCTCACCGTGGAATTCAGAAAAGGTGCCCCAGACATCTGATCTGAGGCAGTTTTATGGACGTGCGCGCAATATTGGTCGGGCTTGCATTTGCCCTCATGTGGTCGTCCGCGTTCACGTCTGCGCGGATTATCGTTGCAGACGCATCACCCCTTCTCGCGCTGTCCCTGCGCTATCTGATCTCTGGTCTGCTGGGCGTTGGGATCGCCCTCATGCTGGGTCAAAACTGGAAGCTGAGCAAAGCCCAATGGCGCGCCACAATTATTTTTGGCATTTTGCAGAACGCAGTCTATCTGGGCTTGAATTTTGTTGCGATGCAGACAGTTCAGGCGTCGCTGGCTGCGATCATCGCATCGACGATGCCACTGCTGGTTGGACTGGCCGCATGGGTGTTTCTGGGGGAACGGCTGCGGCCGCTGGGGGTCGCTGGCTTAACCGCTGGCGTTGTGGGCGTAGCGATTATCATGGGGGCTCGGCTTGATGGCGATGTAGACCTGATCGGGGTGATGTTGTGCGCAATCGGGGTTATCGCACTGACGATCGCAACTTTGCTGGTGCGTGGCGCAACTTCGGGTGGGAATTTCATGATGATTGTCGGCCTGCAAATGCTGGTCGGTTGCGTGGCTCTAAGTCTGGCCGCATTCCTGTTCGAAACACCTCGAATTGATCCGACCCTGCGTCTGGCAGCGGCCTTCACCTACACCTGTCTTGTGCCGGGCCTTGCGGCTACTGTAGCGTGGTTTTGGCTGGTCAATCGCATTGGAGCCACACGCGCCGCGACATTCCATTTTCTCAATCCATTCTTTGGCGTCGCCATCGCCGCGCTGATGCTGAATGAAGCGCTGGGGACATCAGATATATTGGGCGTTGCGATCATCAGCCTTGGCATTCTGGCCGTCCAGATTTCCCGCCAAAACAAGACCTAAAGGCCAAACACGACATCACCTGCCGCGCAATGCAATTCCCCAGTTCCCAATTTCTGATGTAAAATGCTGCCATGAACCATTCCTCTCAGCAATCAGAACATCCACCCCCCAAAGCCTATGCGTTTTTACTCTTGCCGGGTTTTTCCACGTTGGGTTTCTCCTGTGCGCTGGATGCGCTGTCTTTGGCCAATCATCACCCATCCGGGCGGAAATATTACAAATGGCGGCTGATCTCGGAATCCGGTGCGCCTGTTGCCGCCTATAATGGCGTCACGGTCAATGTCGATTCAGCGCTGACTGAACTTGCCCGTGAAGAGACCCTGATCGTATGCGCAGGTGAAAACGCCGGCCATGGCAGCACCAAGGCGCTGCTGAACTGGCTGCGCCGCGAGACCCGCAAGGGCATGGATTACGGCGCGCTCTCCTCTGGCACCTATACCCTTGCGCTTGCCGGGTTGATCGGGGGCAAACGGGTGACGACACATTGGGAATACAAAACAGCACTGGCCGAAATGTTGCCGGATGTGATCATGGAAGACACGATATATTCTGTTGATGGCCGCGTATTCACCTCTGCGGGCGGGGCCGCTTCGATGGATATGATGTTGCACCGCGTCCATGCGGACTATGGCGTCAAAATCGCAACCTGGGTGGCCGATCAAATGGTCTATACCGTGCCACGCGCGCACAGCCACGGCCAGCGCATGTCCCTGCAATCCCGCCCCGAAGTGCGAAACGCAAAGCTGTTGCTGGCCATGCAGATCATGGAAAACAATCTGGAAGATCCCCTGATCCCAGATGAAATTGCCAGCATCGTCTCCCTCTCCACAAGGCAGCTTGAGCGGCTTTTTGCAAAATACATCCAAACCTCACCCAAGCGTTATTACCTACATCTAAGGCTTGAAAAAGCGCGCAATTTGCTGCGCCAAACGGATCTTTCCGTAACGGATGTATGTGTGGCGTGCGGCTTCAAGTCGCTCTCGCATTTCTCCAAGAGCTATCGCGCCTCTTATGGTATCCCGCCCGGTATGGAAGCATCGGACGGCAAGGTTCTTTGGTCAGACGTCAGTAAAAAGTAGTCTCAAATAAGGGATTTTTGAGCGTTTTCACCTTTTTCTAAAAACAGTAATCGACGCAAGATCATCTTTATGCGTCGCGTCCGCGTCGGCACCATAGATGTTGACATCATGGTGCTGCAAACCTTCGATATGCGGCTCTATCAAGGCGAATTTTTCGGCAAATCCACGTGCCACGAAATGTTCCGCGTTTACCGCCAATACAAAGACAGCACCGCATCGGGCGATGCGCAAAAGCTCATCCAATGCGTCCGGTCCCACATGCCCGTGTGTAAAAGTGCCTGAACTTACGATCGCGCCATAGATGTTATCTGCAATATCCAACGGTTGGGTCAAATCTGCTTCGATGGTCTTGCGATACAGGCCCTTTTGCCGAGCTATGCCCAGCATTTCTGGCGACATATCCAGTGCATCAATTTCCAACATCGCTCTGATCGGGATGCTTTGTGCCAACAACCCGGTACCCGCGCCAACATCCAGCACAGGCCCGGACCCTCTGAATGCCTCGCAAAAAATCAATCCAACCATGCGCGGCAGTTGATAATCCATATCCGCTGCAAAGCTGTCGTCGTAGGTCTTTGCCCAATCCGCATAGAGGCGACGGTTATCCTCGGGTGTCTCTATTGCATAGGCGGCGTCAAGATCCGGTTTTATATCAGGCATCAAAGGCTCCCTTTTCCAATCGGAAGCCTAAGCAGGGCCGTTCAATTCAGCAACGGCTTGATCGCATTCACAATCGCAGGCGATTGCGGCTTGATCGATGAACCCCAGGTTCCCACCACACCTCCATCTGGCCCAATTAGCACTTTGTTAAAGTTCCATTTCGGCACGAACCCCACCTCAGCGGCGAGTGCCTTGTAAAAGGGATGCGCTTGCGCACCACGGACATGGGTGATGTCGGTCATCGGCAAGTTGAGGCCGAAACTGATCTCACAGAATTCCTTGACCTTTTCTGCACTGGCCAGTTCCTGATTGAAATCATCCGATGGCACAGCCAGCACCACCAGACCACGTGCCTGATGTTGGTCATAAAGGGCCTGCAGCCCAGCGTATTGAAAGGTAAAGCCGCATTGGGACGCGGTATTCACCACCAGCACCGGACGGCCTGCCCAATCGGCAAGGTTCAATGTCCCACCATCGATGTTAAAAAATGTCACATCGCGTGGCCCGGCAATACCTGCGGTCGCCCCCAACAAAGACATCATCACGACTATAATCCAACGCATCGCCATTCCTCTTATTTATGTGCTTTGTGGTAAACATACGAATTCACATCACATAGAGTTGCACAGATATGACAAACCCTTTGAATTTCCATGCAACGCCCCATCTAATGCCAAGCAACAGTTTGCGAAAGGAACGCCATGCCCCGCTATGAGAAAAACCCCGATGCTGTCGCCGCCCTATCGCCCGAAGAATTCTATGTGACTCAAGAAAGCGGCACAGAACGCCCAGGAACCGGCAAATTGCTCAGCAATAAGGAACCCGGAATTTACGTCGATATCGTATCTGGTGAGCCGTTGTTTGCATCGGCAGACAAATACGACTCCGGCTGCGGATGGCCCAGTTTCACCAAACCGATTGAACCCGCCCATGTCAGTGAACTGCGTGACGCGTCGCTTGGAATGATCCGCACCGAAGTCCGCAGCACCCACGGCGACAGCCACCTTGGCCATGTGTTTCCTGATGGACCAGCCGACCGTGGCGGCCTGCGCTATTGCATCAATTCAGCATCATTGCGGTTTGTGCACCGTGACGACATGGAAGCCGAAGGATACGGCGATTACCTGAACCAAGTGGAGGACGTAACATGACAACCGAGCGCGCAGTATTGGCCGGCGGATGTTTCTGGGGAATGCAAGATCTGATCCGCAAGCGCCCGGGCGTGATTTCAACCCGCGTGGGATATACCGGCGGCGATGTGCCAAACGCGACTTATCGAAACCACGGCACCCATGCCGAAGGGATCGAAGTGATCTTTGACCCCACCAAAACATCGTACCGCGAACAATTGGAGTTCTTTTTTCAGATCCATGATCCAACGACTGAAAACCGTCAGGGAAACGACCGCGGTATGAGCTATCGTTCAGCAATCTATTATGTCAACGAAGATCAAAAGGCGGTTGCACTTGATACAATCGCGGATGTCGAAGCATCAGGCATTTGGCCCGGCAAAGTCGTTACTGAGGTCGAACCGGTCAGCGATTTTTGGGAAGCCGAACCAGAGCATCAGGATTACCTCGAACGGGTGCCAAACGGCTATACCTGCCACTTCCCCCGTGCCGATTGGGTTCTGCCCAAACGCGCCGCAGCTGAATAACGGTGCGGGCCGGGGGGCATTGACTACCCCTCGGCCACCCGCGGCCTGCCTGCGGCCTCAACGGTGATGGTCGCTTCGATAAAAACATCCCGCGATTCAACACCCGCTTTGCGAATGTCCCGTTTGACACTCACTTGAATATCAGCGGCACCTGCCGCACGGGCATCTGCCTCCGCTTTATCGCGCAAAACAATCTCTAACATGCCCATTGCACTGTCCTCGTCGCCAAAGTCCTTTGGCCCATCCATCAGATGAACCCGGTATCTTCCCTCGCTTGGTGACGTCACCGTCCCGCTTTGTCGCATTGTAACGCGCCCAACAACCGCACCAATCGCATTGGCCACTCCAGCGTGTTCCGGCAAGATCATCTTTGATCCAACCAATTGACCAACTGCAGGATAATAGCTTGAGGCAGAAGCCCCCAAACCGATCACCGGCACGTTCAAACCAGTCTCTAACTTGACCAGCCCGACGTGCCCCGACATGCCCCGTTGCATCAAAACATGGCTTGCCAATACCTCTGGTGCCAAATCAAAACCGGGGTTTTCCTCGGCAAAAGCAGTCTCTAACAAGGCCAATGCCGTCTGATGCGTCAGCCGATCAACGATCATCTCTGCCACAGCCTCAGCACTGGTCGACAGCATATTGCCAGCCCCTGTGCGCCTGCGACCGAACAGCAGCAATGCCTTTCGCGCCGCCCCTGCATCCCAATGCAACACCCGTCCCAGCGCATGGCTCGCATCCGACGGCGTCACCCCTGAAATCTGCACCAGTCCGCGTTCTACCAATCGCTTTAGCGCACCCTGCTCAATCCGCGCGCGCAGGATATCACCCAACGGATGTACCCCATCACCGATACGCTCGAGTAGTGCTGCTTCCCGCGGGCCAATCCCCTCATGGGTCTGCCCTGGCACGGCACGAATAAACCGCCCGTCATGTTCACCGGGTGTGACACTGCGCAGTTGCGCATCAAGGGCGGCGTGGACAACATCAGCGGCATCAATCGCAATCAAGGACACCGGCACCAGCCGTTTTGGCCCCAAAGTCACCCCTCCCGACAGGCCTTCAGAGATGAAATGAACCTCACTGTCGCCCCCCAATCCGGTCGTGCGCATGGCAACGGCTTCGACCATTGTGCGATACGCACCGACCCGCGCCCCCGCCGGATCAATTGCAGGCCGCCCGCCTTTCAACAGAGCAATATCCGTGGTTGTCCCGCCAATATCACTGACCAATGCATAATCCGCACCGGTCATCCAACGTGCACCCACAATCGACGCGGCTGGGCCACTGAGAATAGTTTCAATCGGGCGTTCGCGCGCCTGTGCACTTGAAATAAGCGCACCATCACCGCGAACCACCATAAGCGGCGCAGTAATCCCAAGGTCTGTCAATGTATCCTCGGCGCGCCCGATCAAACGATCAATCATCCCAATCAGCCGCGCATTCAACACCGCGGTCATTGCGCGCTTTGGCCCATTCAGTTTCGCGGAAAGCTGATGGGACGATGACACCGGCCGTCCTGTAATCTCGGCAACCAACGTGGCCGCGCGCAATTCATGCGCCGGGTTACGCGTGGCAAATTGACTGGCGACTGCAAAGCCGCTGACATCGTCCTTATGTGTCTCTAAAAAGGCGATTAATTTATCTTCATCCAGCTTCCTGGCCTCGCCGCCCGCGTGATTGTGCCCGCCCGTCAGAACCACATGGGGATCACCCTTTAGCGCCTCGGCCAAACCGTGCGCCACCAGATCGCTTTCCTTGAATCCGATGTAGATTAGTGCGACACGCCCACCTTGCCCTTCAACCAGCGCGTTTGTGGCCAGCGTGGTCGACAGCGATGCCATCGACACCTCTTCAGGATTGATCGCCGCTTCTGCCAGAACAGCACGCACAGCCCCGCCAACACCGATCGCCAGATCATGCCGGGTGGTCAGTGATTTGGCAGAGGCAATCACCGTCTCATCGTCACGGATCAGGACCGCATCTGTATATGTTCCGCCTGTATCAACACCCAACAGCAACGCCACTGGCTTCTCCTTGCTCATGTTATGGATGGTTTAGAGATTATCCGCGACAGGTCCACCCCGTTTGGGTCAAGCTTTGGACAGACGGTCAACCGCCCAGCGCGCAGCATCTGACACCGCCGCATCTGCATCATCCGTCAATGGCCGTGCCGCATCTTGCAACTCTCTTATTCCCGAATTGCCGATTGCGTATAGCACGTTGCGGACAAATCGGTTCCGACCAATGCGTTTGATCGGTGATCCCGAAAACCGCGCCCGAAACGCGGCATCGTCCAACGCCACAAGCTCAACCAGATCAGCGGGTTTCACGGCTGGCCCATGATATCGCATATCGCTCGCGGCGACTGCATATTTGTTCCACGGACAGACTGCCAGACAATCGTCACACCCGTATATGCGGTTGCCCATCCTGGCGCGCAGATCAGGGTCCACTGGCCCTGCATGTTCAATCGTCAGGTATGAAATACAACGCCGCGCATCCAGCCTGTAAGGCATCGGAAACGCATCTGTCGGACAGATATCCTGACAGGCCTTACAAGACCCGCAATGATCCACTTCAGGCTCGTCTGCCTCAAGATCCAACGTCGTAAAAACAGATCCTAAAAAGGCCCAGTTGCCCCAATCACGGCTCAAAACATTCGTATGCTTGCCCTGCCACCCAAGGCCGGACGCCTGCGCCAGGGCCTTTTCCGGCACCGGGGCGGTGTCCACAAACACCTTTACCTCGCAGGTCTCCTGCGCAATCAGCCAGCGCGCCAACCGCTTCAACCGCTTTTTGACGATGTCATGATAGTCACGCCCCTGCGCATAAACCGAAATCGCCCCCTTTTCGGAATGCTTCAAAATATGAAGTGGATCATGCGCCGGCGCATAGGATTCCGCCAACATGATCACCGATCGCGCCTCGGGCCAAAGAGCCGCCGGATTGCCACGCCACGGCATCCGCTCCTCCAGCCACCCCATCTGGCCATGGTATCCGGCCTCTACAAACGCGGCCAACCGATCCGGCACCTCCGGCACATCCCAGGGTTTGCACACCCGGCACCCGGCAAACCCTTCGGCCAGCGCCTGTTCGACCAATCTGTCCTTCAGGGTGCGTTCCATATTCTTTTCGCCAAAAATACTCGGGGCTCCGGGGGGAACCCCCGGAAATCAGCCTCTAGAAATCAAGGTCATTATAGTGCTTTGGCGGCGGAAATCCCGACACCTGATCCGCAAGCAGCGCCCGAAAGGCAGGGCGGGATTTGATCTTGGCATACCAGTCCTTCACCCCTTCACTGCGGTTCCAATCCACATCCGAAATATAGTCGAGCGATGACAAATGCGCCGCCGCCGCGAAATCTGCCAGGGTCATCTTGTCACCTGCCAACCAGCGACGGTGATCCAAAAGCCATGCCATATAGTCGAGATGATATTTGATCGCCTTGGCCCCCGCTTTGACATTGGCGCTGTCAGGGTACCCTTGCTTCATCATTTTCTTGTTGACCCGTTCATACAAAAGTTTCGACGTCACCTCAGAATGAAACTTGTCGTCAAACCAACTGACCAGACGCCGCACTTCCAGGCGCTGCACCGGATCGCTTGGCAACAGTGAAGGTTCGGGGCGTGTTTCTTCGATATATTCGCAGATTGCAGCGCTTTCTGACATCATGATGCCATCAAGACGCAGCACCGGCACCTTGCCTGCCGGGTTGCGGCGCATGAAATCAGGGTCCTGTTCCCAGTATCGTTCCTCGACCAGCTCTACTTCGACCTTCTTTTCAGCAAGGCTCAGACGGACCTTGCGGCAAAACGGGGAAAGCGGGACATGAAACAAGCGGGCCATAATGAGGTTCCGGTGCAAAAAGGGCGGTGCCCTTCAATGCCCGGTATCGATAAGCAATTCAACTCTCGAAACAATCAGCGCGTCCGTCCGCGCGAATCGTCGCCGCCCCGCTGATAATTTGCCGTGTCCTTTTACGAACCGCCGTCGATGGGCTGGACGCAGATCGCGTTTTGGGAGAAGGCAGGATCGCCGCCAGACGCGCGGCCTGTGTCGGCGTCAGCTGCGCGGGCTCAACACCAAAATAATGCCGTGCCGCCGCATCTACACCAAACACACCCTCGTCAAATTCAGCCACGTTCAAATACACTTCAACAATGCGGCGTTTGGTCCAGATCGCCTCCACCAAAGGGGTTATCAGCGCTTCCATCGCTTTGCGTGCCCACGACCGCCCGTGCCACAAAAACACGTTCTTGACAGTCTGTTGGCTAAGCGTGGATGCGCCGCGGGACGATCCCTGGGCAATGGCCAGTTTGATCGCAACCAAATCAAACCCCCAGTGTTCGCAGAAATTGGCGTCTTCAGCGGCCACCACCGACCGCGCCATCACCGGGGCAATATCCTCCATCGCGACCCAGGAATGCTTGACCGTCCCCAAGCGGCGCTTTTCCGAAAAGATGTAGGCATTGGTTGGCGGGTTCACGAACACCGTTAGCACGACAAGAAAGAAAACCACAAGAAATGCCGCCGAAACCGCCCTCAAAACCACGCGCCATACACGTCGTTTTATCGAACGCTTTGCAGGCGCTTTTGCTTTGGTCTTGGAAGTTTTGGAGCGCCGGGCCATGCCTAGCTATAAAGTGAAACCACAATTAGACTCAATCATAACAAGCTTGAATCGATGCGAGATGCCCGTGATCCGGCATGGTGCGCCAAAAAAGTCCCAATCACTGCAACTCCTTTGGCCAAAGGATGTACTTTGTCCACTGCAGAAATGTGGCAGGATTGCGATTCATCAGCAGATATCCGGGTGGTAAAGCGGCGGCTCACGCGGCCAATAACTGTGCCTCGTACCGGCGCACTACCGGACGGACCAATGCCCAACCAGTTTCTGCATTTACTTTGAAATCTGGAAACAACATCAGGATTTCGCCCATTGCATCCGCATCTTGTCTGACCATTGCATGTGAAGGAAAGTAGCTTTCAGACGGGACACCGCCGCCAAAAATGATCTGATGCGTATCAAAAAGAAGATGGATGTATTCAACCATGCCGCCCAACACCTGTTTGATGGAATGACCGTTCACCAGATGTTTTGCGGCAACCAGAACTTCGTTCTGACCAAAATATAGTTCGGCCTGCCACCCCGTAATCAACAGCCGGTGCTGCGGCGATACAAGCAAAGGCACGTCGTTCCCGACAGCCCCCGCAGCAAAGAGGATCGGGGCAAATTCCCCGCTTGCGCAATACCGGTCGCGGATGATCATTCGGATCGGTTGTGCGCCGTTGTCCAACGTCGTGACAAGGTCGCCAACACGCAAGTCCTCGATCAAGTCCGGACCGTCTGGCGTTTCAATCAGCGTTCCGGGCGTAAAACAGGTCGGCCCAAAGGCACCAACAGGTGTTTGTGTGCTGGTGCTCACAAATGTCGAACTGACAAATGTACCGTCCTGCAAGACCTGCCCGTCCGTTGGGGTAAACACCGCCGGACCACTTGCCAGATAAAATGTGACCCCGGTGTACGTCACGTCCCCGATGCCGGGCACGTTGATCGTCAATGTATCGCCCTGCCAAACACTGGTGATCTGAACACCATTATAAGTATCGCCGACATTCGGCTGAATGAGACCGTTGTCGTCGTTGTCAATGAACTCGACGCGCTGAAAGGTGACGGCAGTCCCGACCGCAGGCGGAGAGCCGGGGTCGATTGTATAAAACTGGTCTTCGTAGGCCGTTGGCATCTGAGCACCCTCATTGGAAACAATCTTGGGTATGCTGGTCAAATTGGTTCTTATTTGGGCAAAATCTTAGTCAATTGAGGCGAAAAACCGACGCATCTGACTTCCCTCGTCACCGACCAGACCGATTGGCGGTCTGGTCGGACAACACGTTATACCAAAAACTATTCCGCAGGAATCGCCGATTGGTCATTGCTGAGTGGCGCAGGAAGGTGCGCCAACATCTCTTTCGGGCAGACCTGCAAAAAGTGATGCTTTTCCGTGTCCCAGTGCTGCAAGATATCGGCGGCGCGTCGGCTTCCGGTCTCTTTTAGGTGCATTTTCAGCATTTCTTCGACTTGGTTCAACCAAAGATCAACAGTGACCGGACAGGTCACAATCGTTTCACGGTTCATCAACGCCACCGCACGACCCTTTGGATCATAAAGATAGGCCATCCCGCCGGTCATGCCTGCGCCAAAGTTCGCGCCAATTTCACCCAGGATCACGGCAACCCCGCCGGTCATATATTCGCACCCGTTGCTGCCACAGCCTTCGATCACAACTTTTGCACCCGAATTTCGGACCGCAAATCGTTCTCCTGCACGGCCCGCAGCAAAGAGGTAGCCCGCGGTCGCCCCATAAAGAACGGTGTTACCGATAATGGTGTTATCGGACGCCACAATCGGGC
This sequence comes from Sulfitobacter sediminivivens, assembly GCF_042611115.2. Classification (NCBI taxonomy): domain Bacteria; kingdom Pseudomonadati; phylum Pseudomonadota; class Alphaproteobacteria; order Rhodobacterales; family Roseobacteraceae; genus Sulfitobacter; species Sulfitobacter sediminivivens. Next base: position 18,075 of record NZ_JBHGAR020000007.1, on the reverse strand, counting down.
TCGCCATTGTCGGTCGTACGACGATGGTGCCGCCAGACAACCCTTTGCCGACGTAATCGTTCGCGTCACCCGAAACTTCCAGCTTTAGACCCTTGGTGGCAAAAGCCCCCAGCGATTGACCCGCTGACCCCGTCAACTTGATGGTCAGGTGATCAGGTTGCAACGAATTGTTCATGCCGAACTTGCGCACGATATGGCTCGATGTTCGGGTGCCCACGGTGCGATGCGTATTCTGAACGGCATAGCTCAGTTGCATCTTTTCCCCGTCTTCAAGGAATCGCGCCGCATCACGGACAATCTTGGCATCCAATGTATCGAGCACTGCATTGCGCGGCTTGTCGCGGTCATAGACGTTTTCATGCGCGCCATCGACAGTGATCAACAGCGGATTGAGGTCCAGATCATCCAGATGCGCTGACCCTCGACTCACCTGCGTCAAAAGATCGGCACGGCCAATCACGTCGCCAAGTGACCTGGCACCGATGCTCGCCAATATCTCGCGCACTTCGGTGGCATAAAAGGTAATCAAATTGACCACCTTGTCGGCATTGCCGGTAAACTTTTCGCGCAACGCCTCGTCTTGCGTACACACACCAACGGGGCAGGTGTTCGACTGGCACTGACGCACCATAATACAGCCCATCGCAATCAAGGCTGCCGTCCCGATGCCGTATTCTTCGGCCCCCATCATCGCCGCCATAACGATATCGCGCCCAGTCCGCAGTCCTCCGTCCGTGCGCAGCGTGATCCGGTCGCGCAGGTTGTTCATGCTCAGCACCTGATGCGCCTCTGTTAGACCCATTTCCCACGGCAGACCCGCATATTTGATGCTTGTCGCGGGGGATGCACCTGTGCCGCCGTTGTGACCAGATATCAGGATAATGTCCGCCTTGGCCTTGGCCACACCTGCGGCAATCGTCCCTACGCCGCTGGATGCGACCAATTTCACCGTCACCTTGCAGCGCGGGTTGATCTGCTTGAGGTCATAGATCAACTGCGCCAAATCCTCGATCGAATAGATATCGTGGTGCGGCGGCGGTGAAATCAGCGTCACGCCCTTGGTTGAATGGCGCAGACGTGCAATCAGTTCGGTAACCTTCATCCCCGGCAATTGCCCCCCCTCACCGGGCTTCGCCCCTTGCGCGACCTTGATCTCCAACTCCTCGCATTGGTTCAGGTATTCGGCGGTAACACCAAATCGCCCCGATGCGACCTGTTTAATCTTGGCAGATGGGTTATCGCCATTCGGTTCCGGGGTGAAATGTGCCGGATCTTCGCCGCCCTCACCACTGTCTGACTTTGCACCAATGCGGTTCATCGCAACATTGAGCGTCTTATGCGCTTCAGGGCTGAGCGCCCCCAGCGACATACCCGGCGTCACAAACCGCTTGCGGATTGATGTGATGCTCTCGACCTCTTCGAGGCCAATGGGCGCACCCAAAGGCTTGATGTCCAGCAGATCGCGCAGATGGATCGGCGGGTTCGACTTCATCTTTGCCGAATACTGCTTCCACATCTCATATGAGGCTCTGTTACAGGCCATTTGCAGCATATGCATGGACGACGCTTCCCAGGCATGCGTCTCGCCTGAGGTGCGCGCTTTGTAAAAGCCCCCGATCGGCAGGACAACGCCATCGCCTTGCCAGCCCTTTGCATGAACAGCCTCTGCTTTGCGTTGAATGCCGGTGACGCCGATGCCTGAAATACGGCTGGTCATGCCGGGGAAATATTCCGCAACCATCGCCCGGCTCAATCCGACCGCTTCAAAGTTAAGCCCGCCGCGATAGGACGAAATCACACTGATCCCCATCTTGGCCATAATCTTTAGCAGACCCTGATCAATTGCCGTGCGATACCGATGAACAGCCTGTGTTAGAGACACATCAAGCAATCCGCGACCGATCCGGTCCGCCAATGAATCTTCGGCAAGATAGGCATTCACAATGGTCGCGCCGCAGCCGACGAGGACGGCAAAGTAATGCGGATCAACACATTCCGCAGACCGCACATTCAAAGAACAAAACGTCCGCAGGCCATTGCGCACCAGATGCGAATGCACCGCACTTGTGGCCAGAATCATCGGCATGGCCACACGGCCCTCGTCGCTCATTTGATCGGTCAGGACCAGATGCCCGGCACCCGACCGCACCGCATCCTCTGCTTCGGCTCTAATACGGGCCAATCCATCGCTCAGATGCCCGACACCGGGTTCAAACGAACAGTCAATTGTTACCAGATCAGCGTTAAAATGCTGCGTGATTTCGTCAAACTGGGCATTGCCCACGAAAGGGCTGTCCAGCACTAGAATTTCGGTCTGGCTGCTGTCTTCGTCCAGTACGTTCTTGAGGTTCCCGAACCGCGTCTTCAGGCTCATCACGCGGTACTCACGCAGTGAATCAATCGGCGGGTTTGTGACCTGAGAAAAGTTCTGCCGAAAGAAATGGCTAAGCGGGCGGTACTGCTCTGACAGGACGGCAGACGGCGTATCATCACCCATGCTGGCCAGCGTTTCTTTGGCATCTTCGGCCATTGGGGCAAGGATCTGTTCCAGATCTTCAATGGTATAGCCCGCCGCGACCTGTCTGCGCCGCAATTCATTGCCTTCAAACAATGGCTTTTCCGTCACTGCGCCCAGCGCATCATCAAGTTCGACAATCTTGCCGACCCAGTCGCCAAACGGCTGGTGCGCGGCCATCTTGTCTTTGATTTCGGTGTCGTGAAACAGCTTTCCTTCGCACATATCAACTGCGATCAACTGCCCCGGTCCCAAGGCCCCTTTCTGAACGACGCTCGCCTCGTCCAGCGGCACCATGCCCGCCTCTGATCCGGCAATCAGCATGCCATCGGACGTCACCACATATCGCATCGGGCGAAGGCCACTACGATCAAGACCCGCACAAACCCACCGCCCATCGGTCATCGCCAAGGCCGCCGGACCATCCCATGGCTCCATCACCGAGTTACAATAGGAATACATATCGCGCCACGCCTGCGGCAGCTCGACCGCCTGTTTTGACCAGCTTTCCGGCACCAGCATCGTCTTGGCCATCGGCGCGTTGCGCCCGGCACGCACCAGCACCTCGAACACCGCATCCAGCGCAGCAGAATCGGATGACCCGGCCGCGACAATCGGTTTGATATCACCCGCCATGTCGCCGAACGTGGCCGAAGCCATGCGAATTTCGTGGCTCTTCATCCAGTTCAGGTTGCCCTTAAGCGTGTTGATCTCACCATTATGCGCCAGCATGCGGAACGGTTGCGCCAGCCACCACTGTGGAAAGGTGTTGGTCGAATACCGCTGATGATAAATCGCAAAGGCGCTGATGAACCGGTCATCTTTGAGGTCCGGATAGAATTCCGCCACCTGTTCGGCCAGCATCATACCTTTGTAGATAATGCTGCGGCACGACATTGACGCGATGTACATCTGCGGGACCTGTGCGGCGATCGCGGCCTTTTCGATCCGGCGACGGATCACATAAAGCTCACGCTCAAACGTGTCTTCGTCGACACCCTTCGCGTTGGAGATCAGGATTTGCTCAATCTCGGGCCGGGTCGCATTGGCCTTTTCGCCCAGAACCGAAATATCGACCGGCACATGCCGCCAGCCATAGATATAATACCCCATCCGCAACACTTCGGTTTCAACGATGGTTCGACAGGTTTCCTGTGCTGCAAAGTTTGTGCGGGGCAAGAATACCTGACCAACCGCAATCAGTTCGTCCTCACGCGGGCTATGTCCCGTGCGGCGCACTTGATCATAGAAAAACGGCACCGGGATTTGCACGTGAATACCCGCGCCATCTCCCGTCTTGCCGTCAGCATCAACTGCGCCCCGATGCCAGATCGCTTTAAGCGCTTTGATCCCGTTCAACACCACATCGCGGCTTTTGGACCCGTCGATGTTCACGACCAACCCGACCCCACATGAGGAATGTTCTTCCTCGGGTGAATAAAGCCCCTTTTCGGCCATCATCGCGCGTTTGGCTTCTTCGCGGGCCACCCATTCGTCATCATATTGCGTCTCGGATGCATCAAAATCGCGTGTCATCGGACTTAACTTTCTTCTTCGGGCGCAAAAAGCGCGATTGTCTGTTCGGCGGTCAGACGCTTGTGATCGCCTGACAACGCATACCCCTGCGGGCATTTATCTACGAAAAATTCCATCTTCAGCGGCGCGTCCGCAGCGTTCTCAAACAGGCCCGCCGCGAGGTGTTTTGCATTATCATGCAGCGTGCCATACCAAAGCGTCGATCCGCAGACCTCGCAAAACCCGCGTTCTGCCCAATCAGAAGACCGAAACGACTTTGCCGGGCCTTCGATGGTTTCGCTGCCGGAGTCCGTGGCCAACGACATGAACATCGACGACGTATGCTGGCGGCACATGTCGCAATGACAGGCTCTGACAATGGGGTTTGTTGTGGTTGCAGTGACTTTGATGGCACCGCACAAACATTGACCATTTATCTTTTCACTCATCGGAAATCCCCGCTGTCTCGGGGTTTTTCGCCTGATACTCTGCGGCGGTCGCGCGGCGATGTTGCCCGGCCATCGCCATCGACGCCATCGCTACATCTACATATATCTCGCCTTGCAAAGGCCAGGTCCGACTTTCATCAAACAATCCGGGCATCAAATCATAGGGCGCGCCTTCTTTGTGGTCTCGCATCCAAAGATGGCTACCACATGTTTCGCAAAATGCTCTTTCCGCCAGCTTTGAGGATTTGTAGCGCCGCACTGGGCCCGTAACGCTGACCGTCTCGGGATCGGCCGGAAAACCGGCCCAAAGTGACCCGGACCAGCGTTGGCACATTCGACAATGGCAGACTCCGACCCAACCTGCGGGGGCCTCAAGCTGGATATTCACTGCACCACAAAGACAGCGGCCCTCAATTCGGTCAGCCATCGGAAATGCCAACACTTTCCAGAACCTCGGCTTCGGTCATCTTCTTGCGACGTCCGGCAAAGGAATGGCTCTTGGGTTTGTGATCCACATAGACTTCGGTGGCGAATTTCATGGTTTCCATGCTGTCCAGCGCGCCGACCGACAGGCTTAACAAGCCATGCATCGGGCCTGACACTGTCAAACGCCAGAACATATTTGACCCGCAGGTGCCGCAAAAGCCCCGTTCGGCCCATTCCGAGGATGGATAGGTGCGCAGGGTGTCGGCCTGGGTCCAGGTGATGCCGCCGGGCGGTACATAGATTCCCATCTCAATCCCACCGCTGATTTTGCGACACATGCCGCAATGGCATGCGCCGTATTCGGTTGGTGCCTCAGCAAGCTCAAATCGCGTGGCACCGCATAAACATCCACCTGTTTTTGATCCGCTCATGTCACTTCTCCCTGATGATTGCTTCGCTTAAAGAATTCTTAACCTTCTGGCTGAAAAGGGTCAGCCTTTGTGCCATGCCCGATGGCAGATGATGGTGCCAATACCGACACAATACCGACGTTGCACAGACGCCGATACCATGCTCATTCCGCCGCCATTGCCGCAGGTTCATCCAAACGTTTCAGGATCGCTTCGGCACAATCGCGACCGTCCTTGATGGCCCAGACCACCAACGATGCACCGCGTACAATATCACCCACGGCATAAACGCCGTCCATTGCTGTTGCTCCGGTCACGTAATCAGCTTTGATCGTTCCCCACCGGTTTGTCGGCAGGTCCGGCTCGTTCCAAAGCGTTGGCAGGTCCTCAGGCTCAAATCCCAGCGCCATAATCACCAGATCAGCGTCTTCCACATAATCGGCACCTTCGATCACTTCGGGCGCTTGACGGCCTGACACATCGGGCTGGCCCAGACGCATCTTTTGCACCATCACACCTTTGACCGGGTCGCCGACAAATCCCTTGGGCGCGCTCAACCATTCGAACACCACGCCTTCTTCTTCGGCGTTGGCGACCTCACGCTGGCTGCCGGGCATATTGGCGCGGTCACGGCGGTACAGACATTTCACACTCTCCGCACCCTGCCGGATCGACGTGCGCACGCAATCCATCGCTGTATCGCCACCGCCAATGACAACCACTTTCTTGCCATTTGCGTTCAAACGCCCGGTTTCAAATTCCTCAACCGTATCGCCAAAGCTTTTGCGGTTGCTGGCGGTCAAAAAATCGATCGCGCTTTCGACACCAAAACCTCCGATGCCCGGCGCACGAATTTCCCGTGTTTTATAGACACCCGTCGCAATGATCACCGCGTCATGTTTGGCGCGCAGATCGGCAAACGAAATGTCACGCCCGACATCACAGTTCAGCTCAAACGTCACGCCGCCCTCGGCCAGTTGATCATTGCGGCGCATAACGATGTCTTTTTCCAGCTTGAAACCGGGGATGCCATAGGTCAGCAAGCCGCCCGCACGGTCATAGCGGTCATAGATCGTGACTTGCACACCCTGCCTGCGCAGAACATCCGCAGCGGCCAGACCACCGGGGCCCGCACCAATGATGCCAACGCTTTCATTGCGTTCAACACTGGGCTTGATGGGCTGCACCCAACCTTTTTCCCACGCCGTATCAGTGATGTATTTTTCAACTGACCCGATCGTGACCGTGCCGTGGCCGGATTGCTCGATCACGCAATTTCCTTCGCACAGGCGATCTTGCGGGCAGATGCGTCCGCAAATCTCGGGAAATGTGTTGGTAGCCTGACTGATCTCATAGGCCTCTTGCAAACGCCCCTCTGCCGTCAATCGCAGCCAATCAGGAATATTGTTGTGCAAGGGACAGTGCGACTGACAATAGGGCACACCACACTGGCTGCACCGACTGGATTGTTCCTTTGCCTTGGCATCCGCGTACTCGGCATAAATCTCGTTGAAATCTGTGCGCCGTAGGTTTGGAGGACGTTTCTCGGGCATATCCCGCTCAACGCTCGTAAATTTCAGCATCGGCTGCTTAGCCATGATTCCGCCCCTCAGTCAAACCATTGGATGTCCGGGGTATTACATAAGAGCACAAAGATAAAGGCAGCATTGCTGACCTATATGCCGCTTTATTTCTTCATTGGCTGTGTTGTGGCAAATTTTTGTCCTAAATTAAATCCGATACGGACCTATTTGCTAATATCCGCCGGTCAAAGCCACCAACGCCAACAGGCCCACAACGATTCGCCACCACCCAAAAAGAGCGTATCCGTGCTTGCTGACATAGCCCAGCAGCCACTTCACCACTAAAACCGCGGTGATGAACGCCATCAAAAATCCGACCGCAATCTCACCCATTGCCGAAGCATCCAGGATATCGCGGTTCTTATAAAGGTCATAGGCGAAAGCCCCTGCCATAGTCGGCATCGACAGAAAAAACGAAAACTCCGCCGCTGCGCGTTTGCTCGCCCCCAGCATCAATGCGCCCACAATCGTAGCACCCGATCGCGACACGCCAGGGATCATCGCAAGGCATTGAATAAAACCAATTTTAAGCGCCATCAGCAAGGGAAATTCCATCGCCTCATGGTGTGACGGCTCAGGCGCGACACGGTCCACAAAGATCAGAACAATCCCGCCAAGAATCAGCATCACCGCGATCAGGACCGGTGTTTCAAACAACACTGTCTTGATGAAATCATGCGCCAGAACGCCAATGAAAACCGCAGGCAGAAACGCGATCAGCACCGACAGAATAAACCGCCGCGACTGCGGATCATGCGGGGCAGAACTGAACACAGCCCAAAGACGCGCGGCGTAGATCGTCAGGATAGCAAGGACCGCACCCAGTTGAATCACAACCTCAAAGGTCTTGCCCGCGCTATCAAAGCCAAGAAAGTGGCCAGCCAACAGTATGTGACCGGTCGAAGAGACTGGAATGAACTCCGTTAGCCCTTCCAGCAAACCCAGAAATGCAGCAACAAGCGTGGTCGACTGATCCATCAACTGCGACGCAAGTTCCGGGCAGAATCTTTAATCGCATCAAATTGCCCGGAGGGACGGAACCGCCAAAGGTAGTCGGGCAAGACTGCTGTCATCGAGATAGGGTCGATCCCCAAAGTATCAAATCCCATCGCATCATCGGCCACGACGTTATCGTTTTTGAGGTTCTTTAGTTGGTCACGGGTCAGCATATTATTGGTGAACAATCCAAATGTGACTGCCTGAAGCATGTCAAAACCAAACGCCATCATCCGCGCAATCAGGTTCGGCATATTCAGGATCAACCGGCGACGATGGATCACGTCCAACATCCGCTGCATCAACCCGCGGAATGTATCGACGTCCGGCCCGCCCAGCTCATAAATACCGCCCTTGGCCGCGCCTTTGACACCCATTTCAGCGGCCTCGGCAACATCATCCACATAGACCGGCTGGAACAGCGTATCGGCACCAGCAACAGGCAAGATGGGGCTCATTCGGGTCATTCCTGCAAAACGGTTGAAAAACCCGTCTTCGGGCCCGAACACAATGGACGGGCGCAGGATTACGGCATCTGGCATATGGTCCAGCACACCTGCCTCACCTTCGCCCTTGCTGCGGGAATAGTCACTGTCAGACTCCGGGTGGGCCCCGATCGCTGAGATATGAACCATCCGCGAAATACCGCTCTGCGCAGCAATGCGGGCGATGCGCTCCGGCGCTTCGGCCTGCACTGCATCAAAGACATTCTTGCCATTTTCAACCAGAATACCAACGCAGTTCACGACGGCATCGGCACTCTGCATCGCTGCACGCACAGACGCATCATCCCGCACATTGCACAGGATCGGCTCAACCTGACCAACCACACCGTAAGGCCGCACAAACATCGCCTCGTTTGGGTTGCGCACGGCAACCCGAACGCGCCAGCCCGCCTTGGCCATACGCCGCACAATATATCGCCCGACAAACCCCGATCCGCCATAGATGGTTACCAGCTTTGACATGATGATGCTCCTGCGCGCAAAAAACTCACCAATAGGATGTACCTGCCGCGCCAGCCCCGGACAAGCCGGAATTGCAGTTGGCGAAGTGGCAAAGGTCAGAACCTTCGTATTTCGAGGCAAATTTCCATTGACACACGCCCGCGCCGCGCCTAGATGCACGGCTCACGTGACCTGCCCAGGTGGCGGAATGGTAGACGCGCTAGCTTCAGGTGCTAGTACTGGCAACGGTGTGGAGGTTCGAGTCCTCTCCTGGGCACCACTTTTCCTCAACATAAATGACCATAAAGGCTCAAAATCATTGAGTTTTTCGTCGCTTTCATGTATCACTATGAACATAGTTGAACACTCGATACCCCCAGAAAACTGAGTGATTGGGGGTATCATCGGGGGTACTCTGCCCCAAGCGCGAGGTTGATACCCCCAATGCCCTTAACGGACATGAAAATCAGAAAATCTAAGAGTCGCGATAAGCCGTACAAGCTTAGCGATTCGAACGGGTTGTTTCTATTAGTTAAGCCAAACGGTGCAAAGCTCTGGCAACAGAAGTACCGCCACTTTGGAAAAGAACGACTCCTATCCCACGGTCCATATCCAGGCATCACACTGGCACAGGCGCGACAACGACGAGACGAGGCTCGCGCATTGTTGGCTGATGGTGGTGATCCATCGGTCCAAAAGCGTCTTGATCAGATTGAGGCTGAAACGCAGGCGCGAACCACATTTATTCTCGTAGCTGAAGAATTTATTCAACAAGCTCGTGACCGTGAACTCGCCGAAGCGACGATGCGCAAGAAGATTTGGCATGTGCATACGTTGGCTGAAGTGCTGCATTATAGGCCGATCAATGAAATTACTTCTGCGGAAATACTGCATCTGCTGAAGAAAGTAGAACGTAGCGGACGCCGCGAGACGGCAAAGAAGTTGCGCGGTACACTTTCAGCGATTTTTCGTTTGGCGATTGTTACTCTGCGGGCGGAAAATGATCCAACGCAAGCGGTGAAGGGAGCGTTGCTGCCTGTCAAGGTCACACACCGCTCGGCTATCACCGATGAAAAGGTGTTCGGGCAGTTCCTGCGCGATTTGGATGCATACACTGGTACTGGCGTCATCAAAGATGCGTTGTTGTTTCAAATCCTGACGATGACACGACCTGGTGAAGTGCGTGGTGCAAAACAGCAAGAATTCGACCTTAATGCAGCCACTTGGACTATTCCCGCTGAACGCATGAAGATGCGGCGTGACCATGTGGTGCCTTTATCAACACAAGCGCTTGAGCTGGTTCGGCAAAACTGGATTGATGTTAAGGGCGTGGAGCTGATCTTTCCGTCTCTCAACTCCAACCGGAAATGGCTGTCTGAAAATGCCTTTAACTCCGCCATGCGGCGGATGGGTTATTCAAAGGAAGAAGTAACCGCGCATGGGTTTCGTGCGACAGCCAGCACAATCTTGAACACACATGGGTTTGAGGGAGATGTGATTGAGGCGGCTTTGGCACATCAGGATCAAAACGCCATTCGGCGAACATACAACCGGACAACCTACTGGGATCAGCGCACTGACTTAATGCAGGCATGGGCTGATCTAGTCGAAAAGCTTCGAAACAAGGAATCAGGTTGCAAAGCTGGAGCTGGACGTAAGAGCGGGATTCCAGTTGCTCAAATTATTGACTCATAAACAAAACCTGTTAACTTTTTCAAACTATCAAAAGGAAAACTACTATGACTCAAATAGACATGAAACTCGTTCCGCTAAATCCTATCATACCGGCGAACAACAGCCCTCAGATAGCTATATTGGACGCGTTGCGGAAAGCTGATGTGCCTCTCATTGCTTCACCACTCGCACACGGTTAACTCTAGTGTACTGGCACCTAATAAAAGTAAAGCTCAGCTTTCTTTGGTTGGTCATCTTGATGACGTCCGTGCCGGTACTTGCTTTTTTTGGCCATTTCTCGTTTGCTTGGATTCCGCTGATACTCATGTACCAGGGCTGTCATGAGTTGCAACATGCGACATTCTTCCAGAAGCAAGACACGGCATCTAACAATGTTCTGGGGGCAGTTTGCAGTTCACTTTTTTTCCACAATTTTGAGTTTGTCAGACGGTCGCATGGCCAGCATCACAAAATTGGCCGGATGGACCTACCCAATGCAATGGTTGATCACCCGCAAGGTTTTATGCCGTCGGTCTTCTATTATTTGAATTTAGTAGGTTTCAACTATTTCATGTATATGCTCGCAGCTCCGATCTGGATTCTGAACAAAAGAATTGCAGAGGTAGCATTTGGTGTAAATGGCGCAAATCGCGGACTAGTGTTGATGGGGATAGCTTTAACGCTTGTTTGGATAGTATTCCTCTACAGTACTAATACGTTATCTTCTATCTTGTTATCATATTTCATTTTTTCATTGTATTGGGGTATGATACAGAACTCTGCCCACTACGGCTTAGAGTTCGGCCGTGGCGATGACTATTTGTACACAGCGAAGACCTACAGGGTTCCTGCCGTGCTTCACTTTCTATCTTTCGGCACTCCATTTTCCCATTTCGAACATCACGTTCTGCCGGGCGTTCCGGGCGTGTTACTCAACGAAAAGGTGCACATTTCTGGTGCCATAGACAAATCTGGTATTGAACCTTACTCCAACTACAGTGCGAAAGACTATTTTAAGGACTTGATAGTTCGGCAATGGGCGACACCATACCCAAAAACAAACACTAAATGGAAAAATTAGTATATTTTCAGCACCTATTAAAAAGAGGTTACGCGTTAGCGACCAGCTCAGTTTTTGTATTGATACCAACGGCGATTATCTACGTTATCTCGACTATTGCATCGAATCAGAAAGCTAGCACCGTAGATTTTTCAGAACCGCCACTCAATCTGATAATCTCTGTTCTCGATGATATTGACTTAAATACGGTCGTCTCCCTTACTGGAATTGTATTTTTTCTAATAGTTGGCGTGAAAATCTTCGCCATATTCTTTGCAAGCGAAGATATTTATCGCCTTCGCTTGGGGCACTCCAACAATAGATACATCAAGATCATGTCACTGACAAACTTACTACCAGTTTGGAGATTCACCTTAGCTTATCTTTTCTGGAATATGCTCTTTATCGCGATAGCGATTTTCATTCTTGCTGCGGTCGAAAAGTTAGAGCCAGTCTCAATTGCGTGGACAATATCAATATTACTGGCAGCTGCCCTCTTTCCAGTCTACTATGCTGGTGTTTCAATAATGGGCTTCATATTTGCAGCACAAAGATCCGACGGTGAAATCTCTGACATAAGAAAAAAGATTCACCTTAACATCTATAGAATATATTTATTCTACTGCATTCGGGGCTTTGTTGATCTTGCAACCATGCTGGGTATCCCTATCTTAGTTTTCCGAGTCGTCAACGACCCCGTGCTCTATACAATCACTTGTATCTTGGTACTAACCCCAATTATCCTTATTATTAGAACGACTAGCCAGTACTTCAAAGTGGACATATTCAAACCAGTCAATAGAGAAGTAGGCTAATGCAATGCCCCGCCCATATCTGAAGTTCTAGACGATCCTCCTGCTTTGGCTCTTTCGAAATTGCTCAAAACTTTAACGGCGCGCATTCTTTGTCGATCAACAAAGGCAGATAAATGCGCTGATTGAGGTCTTCTGACTAGTTGTTCTTGTATCTCTAAAAGGCCACCAATTATCAATTTGGCTTCTTGCTCATAGGCTCCACTGAAGTAGACAAAGCTCTCAAGTTCAGCCTCACTACATTCGCTACCTATGTGCTCAAAACAACGCCGCAAAAAATATGTTGCATTTCCGATCAAGTAATCCTCCCTCCAGTCACCTAGATCATCACCCCGCTGCATATAGAAAACAAAAACCCTCAACAGATCAACATCCTGTTCTTCAGGCATGTTTCCGCGTAACAACGAGAGCCATTTATAGGCCTCAACAAATAGAACGGATCGATCCGTAAGGTTCTCAAATTCGGCGCTTTCTGAATGAATTAATTTCGTCGCTCTTAGCCTTTCCTCGGTTTTCATCGCATTTCGGAATTCTGAGAATAACGCTGAAATTGCAAAGTCCGCATTGAAATCTTGAGGCAAATTTTCCGCTGTACCAAATGCATCTGATAGGTGGGTTTTACCTTTAATGAGAAGTTCTGGAATTCCAAGACAGTCAGAAATACTGTCAGATTGGCCGTCACAAATTCTATCCATTGCAAACGTCGCAGCGGCAAGATAAATGTATGCTACCAAAAAGTGATCAAACTGGGTTTTAGTGATAGATACTACAAAAAGACGATCTAAGTATTCTGGATGCTTGCTTCCTAGAGGAAAATTTCTTTCATTCATGCAAAGTGAAAAAAACTCATCCAATCCATCACCAAAGTCGATTCTTAGCCGATGCCGCAATAATGAAAGGATTTCAGAGTCTGTTGGGTAATTCAAACCAAGTGTCTCTCGTTTATCTGGTGTTGGATAGTTAGTCATGCGTATCTATGCCCAAAAATCGTACTACTTAGGGATACGAAGCACAATAAGGTGCTACCAACAATCACCCTGGTCCAACCACTACGGCGTATTATTTAGCGGTCTTTGTATGATTTTCTTGATATTCTCTGCTATGTTCTTTCAAGCAAGAAGGCGGCATTTGGTGATCAGGAGTGTTTGGAGCAAACGCCATGAGGCTTCTGTATCAGTTAATCATTATGGGGAAATCTGCAACTTTTGGTACCAGGGGAAATTCTCTCATTCGCAAGCAAGACAGCTTGCGAATGTCATCGAGGAATATGGGCGTAGATCAAGCATTGACCTATATTTTCGAACTAGGGAAAATTCTAGAGTTATTCGCTTTGCGCTAAACTTTGGAACATTGGAGTTGTGCCGAAACCAGACCATATTGGGTACAAGAGTTTGCTCCTATAAGCTCACCTTTTAGACGGGGCGAGTGATTTCAATTTCACGATGTGGTTCAAGCACCAAATTAAATTTCGGATGTACTGAGTTTCTAAGATTAACTTTGGCAAACTTGCTATCAAAAATTATCTTCATCACAATATCAGAAATTTGCATCACAAACGCCGTTGCGACGCACATCCTTGGTCCCTTTCCAAATGGGAGGTAGTGTTTGCTAGATTCGCATTTTTCTCCTGGAGCAAACCTGTCTGGGTTAAACACATTAGGATCATTCCAATAGCTGTTATGGCGGTGAATTGAAAAAATCGGTATGTAAACAGGGTCTCCTTGTTTTAGATTGAAGCCTGATAGACAAAAATTTTCAGTTACAACTCTACGAATCAAGTATGCAGGAGGATAGAGTCGCAAAGTCTCTTGCAGGACTGCTCTCCGATACTCGGGCGAATGGATGCTATCAAAAGATTGATCAAATAGCCGGTCTCTTTCAGCTGAAAGAAATGAATAGTATGCCCAGGTTAAGAGGGATGCTGTAGTCTCGTAACCTACCAACAGCAAGCCAAGTATCTCGCCGCATATTTGCTCAAGTTCTTGATTACTTTCCCTTTTCTCTTTGACCTCTTGAATCGCTTGGAGCAGGAATTTCCGTGTCTGCGAATCTAAATTTTGACGGTCCTTGTGGTAAGAATCCGGCATCAAAAAGTAACTTAGTCTGAGTCGCGCAACCTCTGTGTTGAGGGAATCCATTTCCGCTTTCAAACATCTATTCTGGTGACTGGTTTTGCCATTAAGGAGGACGCTGCAAAGGATTCGAAATACTAACCACTTAAATTCACTAAATATTTCAATATTATTTACTCCGATCTCTTCCCAGCGATTGAGCATGCTTCTGACGTGATCTTCTAGAAGAGTCTCGTGCGCATTCGGCATGCCAAGTGGTAGAATTTCTCTCACTGAGCGCCGCTTCTTTTCCCAGTGGTTGTCCGTTGTTGTCAGCAAGCCATCACCCCAAATCGGATACACTATTCGCCGGTGCAAGTTCCCATGATGAAAGATGTGTGTGTTCTTAACAAGAACTGAGGATACTAGGTCAGGATCCATAACATAGAGTGGGGATATCTTGAATGGTGCACGCCATACTCCCAATTTGAACGTGGCCCTTGGGAGGAGCAGGGTGGAAATTTTCGATCTAAACACTACGTTGATCCAACGGGGATTCCTTTACCCAATGTTTCAAGAGAATTGGATAAATTCCATTTCTTTTGGTCTCCGAGCACCTGTTCAAAAACCCTCTTTCGAAAACGATAAATTCTCTATTCAAGAACCATCAGAATAGCCAACTTTCTCGATTGTATTTGCCCATTGAAAGAAGCAGAACTAAGGCTCGTGTGAATACTTAGATTTTGAAGCTTCAGGTTGCGCTTCCAATGCCGCAGTTTGAGCTGAACCCCCTGCATTCATCATGATATCAAAGTCTAGACTGAAAAGGTTCATAGCACATAAGACTGAAAAATTCTAGAAGTTACGATATGATCCGGAGTTATAATTGCTCAATAACTGGGAAGGGTTGGGTCACAACACAGCTTTTGGAATTTACTAGAAGTCATCACATCAACAGAGGCAATAAAGGGTCGATCCTTGGCAAGGGGTGGGTCACCAAAGGGGTCAGCATGACCAATAACTCGAATCTACCGCTCGATAGAGCGGTAGATTTGGTTCGAGACCAACAATTAGATACTCACGCAATACAGCCGTATTTTAGAGAAGGCCAACGGAGAATCGAACTGTCCGACCGGATCACTTTTTGAAGTATTGCCGAACTGCTGTGATTGCTGTTGTGGTTTCTTGCCTAAATTCTTCCCGAACCGATTTGTTCTTCTCATCCAATAAACTTGTGAGTTCTGGTCGATCTTTCTTGTACCGAACGTCGTCGGCTGGATGACTCACAAAATGATATTCTCGAAACTGCTCTTGGAGGGACGGGATATGATCGGACAGATTGCCGTCCAAGATGCCAGCAACCTTTGAAAAGCCTAGATCGTTAAGTATGGCAGCTATTGTCCCCATCTTGGTTGCACCGCCTACACCCCAACCATAAAACTCGGCATCAATTTCCAATCCCAGATCGTTCAGGACTTTTGGGAAATACATTACGTCCTCCTGTCCTTCGACGAGCAAGACACCGTCTGACAAGAAGAAGACTTCATTGGCATCAAGGCCAAGAACGTGTGGATTGTTCATGTCAGCGAGTAGTTGTTTTATTCTAGTTCTCGTATCGTCGCTGAGTTCATATATTCCAACTTGACCTTCATGATTAACAACACGAGCAATTTTTGCACCCGCTACAATTGCATTCCAGTCGATGAATTTTGGGGCATGGGTCGAAATTATGATCTGTCTATCCTGAGAAAACTCAACCAACAAGGATAACACTTTTGCTTGAAGCTGCGGATGTAGGGACAGCTCTGGTTCATCAATGAACACGGTCGATCCGGATTCAGAGTCGTACAAGGCATCTACGATAAAGAATACACTGAGAATACCATCGCCCAAACCATCACTGCTGTGGGTATGATCTTTGTTTGAGTACTTGAGGTAGTAATTCCCTTGATCTGTTTGGTCTATCGTCCACACAGGCAGTGGATCCAGCACTTTGCCTAAGATGCCCTCAAAAGCAGTTCGGCGTGCCGGATCATTGTTAATATGAAAAATTCTTCCAGAGAAATCAGTCTGCCCTGCGCGCGTATTGGGAAGATTCTGCGAATTGTTCACGTACGAAGTGCGCTCTGTGTCAGACTTCCCAAAGTATGGTTCGAATTTACGCCGCGATGGCAAAACAAAAACCTGACTCTGCGACGGCGTGGTCGAGTCACCAGAAAAGACGCTTTCACTTCCACCAGATGCGAGTGTTTCGACAACTCTTGCTCGACCTTCATTATCTGTCAACTCAATCTTTACTCGGCCTTCGGCGACAGAATTTCGTTTGCCTTCGCTGAAAGTAGGCGGCTTGTTCTGACGTTGGGTCGCCGCCATAACAGCTTCAGCAACAGTAGACTTTCCTGAGTTATTTGGACCAACAAGTATTGTGAGACCGCTACCCGGAGAGCCATCCGGTTGAGCGAAGTTGAGCTTTTTTTCTTCGCCAAAACCGCGGAACCCGGCGACTTTGAGACTAGCTAGTGCTGGTATTTTAGACATGACATAATACTACCATCGTGAGTGCACCAACGGAACATCCTTTGTGTTGCTGTTATTTCTCGGGGTTCTGGTTTCTAAGATTGTGTTTCCATTGAGGAGCTTCATCCACTGGCCTTATGCGCTGGAAGCATTGGAGTTCGAGAAGTGGTCCGATCTGGGTCACCAACATAAACCGACTGCTTTTCAAATCATGTCATCAGTGTTCTGATGTTTAAGATTGTGATCCACAGCGGAACTTCATCCACTGGCCCTATCTAAGCCCTTCGCAGTACGAGGAGAGAGCGATGAAAGCTTAAGTTACCGTCCACGAAACTGACAGCAGCTCAATACGCCATAAATTTGTTTGGCATAGATATTCAATGTACACTTGTTAGTGCAACCCAATCGAACATTACCTAGGTTATTTTGGTAAGCAGCTATTGCTGCGCCCTGACCATCTCGCGATACTAAGCGATAACCGACAACATGAATTAGCCTTAAATCTTAAATTACGAGCAACTATGGCACGAACAATCAAACTCGATGACAGCTCCGAAGACCACGAGAAAATTCTGGCGTCCTATATTCAGTCAGGTAACCTGAACTTCCTTATTGGATCAGGCGCATCTATGCCTGCTATCAGCGTCGCAGGCGACATCGAAGCAGAGATCAATGATCAGATTACTGCCGGAGCATTCGAGACAGCGAACCTTACTGCCCTACAATTCATTGAGGAAATAGAGGATGCCAATGAGGACATCGTCGCAGAAATTATTGACGGGAAGACCAAGGCCACATTTGATGGGTATGTAGATTTCCTTAGGAATGTCGACCGTATCTTGTTCGAGCGGAAAAACACACTGCTTTCGCGTCAAGCCAATCTCTTCACCACAAACTATGATATGTTTTTCGAACGAAGTGCTGACGCACTCTCTGGTTTCATCCTTAACGATGGGTTTGATCGGGCAACAGGCCTAACAGACGCGTTCAGATTTACGCCTGAGAAGTACTTTGACCGCACCTATAGATCTGGAAGCGTATACAACCATCAAGCTGAGGTGTCCGTCGTCATATAAATTGGGACATCAGAGCGGCTTGAGCATTGGAGGTTCTGGCTCGT